>JAPLBU010000161.1 GCA_026392575.1 Actinomycetota bacterium
CCTGGACCGGGCTGCCCGTCGGTATCGCCGTCGCGACGGGCAATGTCGACGCCCATGTGACGTCGCCGGCGGCGCGGGCCATCGAGCCCGGGCAGATGCTGGCCGTGATGGGCACCTCCACCTGCCATGTGATGAACGGGGAGACGCTCGCGGAGGTCCCGGGCATGTGCGGGGTCGTGGCCGACGGCATCACCGCCGGCTCCTGGGCCTACGAGGCCGGTCAGTCGGGTGTGGGCGACATCTTCGCCTGGTTCGTGGACACGGCTGTGCCGGGTCGCGTCTTCGAGGAGGCCGCGGCACGTGGCCTGGGGATCCACGAGCACCTGTCCGACCTCGCGTCACAGTTGCAGCCGGGTGAGCACGGTCTGGCCGTTCTCGATTGGATCAGCGGCAACCGCTCGGTGCTCGTCAACCACGAGCTGTCCGGGCTGGTGCTCGGCATCACGATGGCGACGCAGCCGCATGAGATCTACCGGGCGCTGCTCGAGGCCACGGCCTACGGGACCCGCGTCATTGTCGAGGCTTTCGACGCCTCGGGTGTCCCCGTCCGAGAGCTTGTGTGCGCAGGCGGACTGGTGAAGAACGGCGTGCTCATGCAGTTGTACGCCGACATCGTCGGCCTGCCCCTGAGCATCCTTGACTCGGAGCAGGGGCCTGCCCTCGGCTCGGCCATTCATGCTGCTGTGGCCGCGGGCGCATACCCCGACGTGCGTGCGGCCTCCGAGCGCATGGGTCGAATCCGTCGGGCCGCATATGTTCCGGATCCGACGCACCGCGAGGTGTACGACGAGCTCTATCGCGAATACCTGACCCTGCACGACTATTTCGGACGAGGGGTGAACGACGTCATGCTGAACCTCAAAGCCCTGCGCCGGGAGGTGCTCGCACGATGACGCTGCCGAGCGACAACGAGCACGCGATCCGGGTTGATCTCGTCACCCTTCATGGTCAACTCGTAACGGCCGGCCTCGTCGTGTGGACGGCTGGGAACATCTCCCAGCGCATTCCCGGCGAGGACCTCTTCCTGATCAAGCCGAGTGGCGTGTCCTATGACGACCTGACGCCCGAGGCCATGGTGCTGTGCGACCTTGGGGGCACGCCCGTGGGTGGAACGCTTGCCCCGAGCAGCGACACGGCCTCGCACGCCTACATCTACCGGAACCTTCCTTCGGTCGGTGGCGTGGTGCACACCCACAGCACCTACGCGTCTGCGTGGGCCGCGCGCGGAGAATGCATTCCGTGCGTGCTCACGGCGATGGCTGACGAGTTCGGTGGCGATATCCCGTGCGGTCGGTTCGCCAGGATCGGTGATGAGGAGATCGGCAGGGTGGTCGTCGAGACGCTTGCTGGTAGTCGCTCGACGGCGGTCCTCCTGCAGAACCATGGTGTCTTCACGGTGGGCAGGGATGCGCGCTCAGCCGTGAAGTCGGCGGTTATGTGCGAGGACGTTGCGCGCACGGTGCACATCAGCCGGCAACTCGGCGAGCCGCGGCCGATCGCGGCCAACGACGTTGATGCACTGTATGAGCGGTACCAGACGGCCTACGGCCAGCGGTGAGAATGCACAGCATCCGCGACTATCGCGGTGCGGCGGAACGAAGGCTGCCGCGCATGGTCATGGACTTCCTCGACGGCGGTGCCCTCGACGAGATCACGTTGCGCGCCAACGTCGGTGACCTCTCTGCCGTCCGCCTGCAACAGCGGGTCCTGCGGGAGGTGTCGGAGATGGACCTGTCCGTGTCCGTCTTCGGCACGACCCTGCGCACTCCGGTGGGCATCGCCCCGATGGGGCTGATGTCGCTGTTCCGACCAGATGCTGATGTCGCGCTCGCCCGGGCCGCGCAGGCGGCTGGAACCGTATTCGTGCACAGTGCCTGGTCCGGCACTCCGTTGCGCGATGTCGCGGCCGCAGCACCGGGGAGTGTCTGGTCGCAGATGACCTTCTGGCCGGACGCCCGACTCGTCGAGCAACACCTGCAGCGGGCGCAGGATGCAGGGATCGAGGTACTGGTGATCGCAGCCGATGTCTCGGTGTCGAGCAAGCGCGATCGCGACCTGCGCAATGGATTCACGATGGAGGCTCGGCCGACGCCGCGCAGCGTGCTGAACGCGGCGCGAAGGCCTCGCTGGCTGCTGAACTTCCTGACCAGCCCGCGCGTGGCCTTCGGAGACCAGTCGGTTGACGGCAACCCAATGAACCTGAAGCAGATGCAGGAGTTCATGGAGCACGAGAACACCTCGGCGACATGGCGTGATGTCGAGCGGATCCGGGCTCTGTGGCCGGGCCGGATCGTCGTCAAGGGGATCGTGAGTCCTGATGATGCGCGCGCGGCAATCGACAGCGGCGCCGATGCGGTCTACGTGTCCAATCACGGCGGCCGCCAGTTCGATGCACAGCCCTCGACTGTTGCGGCGTTGCCGGCAATCGCCGGAGCGGTCGATGGGCAGGTGCCGGTCTTGGTCGATGGCGGGATCCGGCGCGGGAGCGACATCGTTGCGATGATGGCGCTGGGCGCGAGTCTGTGCCTAGTGGGTCGACCGGTCGTGTACGGCGCGGTCCACTCGGGCACGGCGGGAGCGGAGCACGTGCTCGAGATCCTCGCCGAAGAGGCCTCCGTCGCCCTTGCCTTCACTGGCACGACAATCCTGCGCAACGTGGATCGGTCGGTCATCGCTCCGACGTAAGCCGAAGGGCCGTGCGTGCTTCACGACAGGATGCGCGCGCGCTCCGGGTCGTACAGCGGACGCATCTGGAGTCGTGCGGCATATGGAACGCCGACCACGACGATCTCGAATCCGCCGCTGGCGAGCCACTCAGCCGTGACGCCGTCGGCGTTGTCGATCGTGGCGAGACCAACCGAGCGGCCGAGCGTGTGGCCGAAGCCGCCCACCTGGAGATAGCCGACCCACACGCCGTCCTTGAGCACCGGTTCACCGCCATGCAGCAGGGGTTCGGGGTCATCGAGAATCGCGTTGACGAGTCGGCTCGTGCGATCGGTACGCAGTCGCTCCAGCGCTGCCCTGCCACGGAACTCGACCGGCTTGTCCCACGCCACCGCGAACGCGAGGCCGGCCGAGACGGGGGTGTCGGTGACGTCAATGTCGATGCCGTAGTCGCGGTAGCCCTTCTCCAGCCGAAGGCCGTGCAGGGCACCGAGGCCGACGGGACGCAGCCCGAGGTCGCCACCGGCTGCCGCGAGCGTCTCCCACACCGATACCGCCTGATCGGATGGGACGTAGAGCTCGTAGCCGAGTTCGCCGACGTAGGTGACTCGAATAGCCAGGACGCGCGAGTAGCCCACTTCGATCTCGCGCGCCGACAGGTAGGGGAAGCCGTCGTTGGAGAGATCGTCAGGGCTCACACGCTGGAGCAGCTCACGTGACTTGGGGCCCTGCACCGAGAGGATGACGAAGCCCGGCGTGATGTCGGTGACGGTTGCGAACTCATCGGCACGTACCTCATCGAGGATCATCCGCTCGACGCGTCGATGTGACACGTCCGAAACGACCACCATGAAGCGATCCTCGGCCAGTCGCGTAACGGTGAGATCAGCCTCGATGCCACCGCGCTCGTTGCACCACTGGGTGTATGTGACGCGCCCGATGTCTCCGATAACGGCATTGGCGCTCAACCGGTCGAGGATGTCGGCGGCATGGGGACCCTGCACCAGGAACTTCGACATAAGCGTCATGTCCATGACGCCGACGTTCTCGCGAACGGTGCGGTGCTCCTCCGCGATCCACGGCGTCCAGTACCCGCGATCCCACGTCCACGGCACCGGTGGGTTCACACCGGTGGGGGAGAACCATTCGGGGTACTCCCATCCCGCCGAGACCGCGAAGTACGCGCCCGCCCGCTCCCAGGTCTCGTGGAGTGGGGTGCGCCGTACGCCACGGGCGGTGTGCTGATGGAACGTCGGGAAGGAGCCGTCACCGAAGAGGACGCCGAGCTGTTCCACAATCCGCTCGGACCGGAATCTTCGGGTGTTCTCGTGGGGCATCGCGCGTTCGATGCTGAAGCCTGCGATGTCGACGGGGCAGATGCCATCGACGATCCAGCTGGCCATGGCGATGCCTACCCCGCCGCCGCTGAGGATGCCGACCGAGTTCAGGCCGGCGGCGACGAACAGGCCGTCGACCTCGGGGGCTGGCCCGAGTAGCGGAGCGACGTCGGCGGTGAAGCTCTCGGGACCGCAGAAGAAGGTGCGGATCCCGGCATCGGCCAGGCTCGGAATGCGCAGCATCGCCGTCTCGAGGTGCGGGGTCATGCGTTCCCAGTCGGCGGGGATGGTGCCGAAGGCGAAGTCCATCGGTGCACTGTCGGGATGCCAGGCGGCGGCAACGGGCTCGAAGAGGCCGACGAGCATGCCGCCGCCCTCCTCGCGGTAGTACCCGTAGCTCTGCAGGTCCTCGATGATCGGCAGGTCTCCATGCACGCCTGCCATCGGCTCGGTGAGCAGGTAGTAGTGCTCGGCCGCCTGCAGCGGAACGTCAACGCCAATGGTTCGAGCGAGTTGGCGCGTCCATAGTCCGCAGGCCAGCACGACGGTCTCCGCCTCGACGACACCGGCGTCCGTTACGACACCCGTAATGCGTCTGCCGGCGCGGGTGAAGCCCGTCACGGCGACTCCCTCGACGATGGTCGCGCCACCCATACGCGCGCCCTTCGCCAGCGAGACCGCAACGCCAACCGGATCCGCGCGTCCTTCGTCCGGCACGTACGAACCGCCCACGAGATCGTCGATCCGGGCGAGCGGGAAGAGCTCGGCGATCTCGGCCGGCGTGACGATCTGATTGGGCACGCCGAAACCGACCTGGAAGTCACGCTCGCGAATGAGCGTCTCCATGCGTTCGGGGCTGGTCGCGACGGAGAGGTGTCCGACCGGCCGGAAGCCCGTGGAGTGGCCAGTCTCCTGCTCGAGTCGCGCGTAGAGATCGCGGGAGTAGCGGGCCATCCACAGAGATGTGTCGTCGTGGTAGCCAGCGCTGGTGATCAGGCCCGCGGCATGCCAGGTGGTTCCTGAGGTGAGCTCATTCTTCTCGAGGAGCAGCACATCGCTGATCCCGAGCTTGGTCAAGTGGTAGGCGATGGAGCAGCCAATGACACCGCCGCCGACGATGACGATGCGTGCGCGGGACGGAAGCGACGGTGACACGCGGTCTCCCAGGGTTGGTGGCGAGCGAAGCGACTAGAAGTTCCCTGCGAAGGAACCCACGCTGGATTCCTCACCCTCGTTCTTGCCCCAGCGCCGATAGGCGAGCCAACCGAGAAGGACGACCGTGAGCGACGCGATCAGCACCAGCGTGGCGAGGGCGTTCAGCGCTGGGGTCGGGGCCGCTCGCGCAGCGGAGTAGATGCGCATCGACGTGGTCTCGGTGCTCGCATCAGAGGACAGGTAGCGCACGAGGACGAAGTTGTCGAGCACGTCGGCGAACACGAGGATGGCGCTCACGAGGATGGCGGGGTACAGCATCGGCAGGAGCGCACGACGGACCGCGCCCATGGCAGTGGCACCGAGGTCGCGCGCGGCCTCCTCGTACTGCTTGCCGATCGTGAGCATGCGTGCCCGCACGATGACCACCGGGTACGACAACTGGAACGTGATCAGCCCGATCACCTGTGCCGTGGTGCCGAGCGTGAAGGGGGTGGTCAGCAGCGTGATCATGAACAGCAGGCCGATCGCCAGCGCGATCTCCGGAATCACGAAGGACAGGAGTACCGCGAAGTTCGCCCCGCTCGGGATCCGGCCACGCCAGCGATCCAGGGCGAGCGCGAGGGTCACGCCGAGCGGGACGGTGACCACGGTGGCGAGGACCGCCAGCAGGAGGGTGTGGGTGAGTGCACTGCGCAGGCTGGGGTCGTTGGCGACAGAGCCGACCGGGTCCCAGGTGTACCAGCGCAGGGAGAAGCCCTGCCAGACGCTTCGTGACCGACCGGCGTTGAACGAGAAGAGCACGGCGATGGCGACGGGAACGAGGGACCACAACAGGTAGATGACAGTGACGGTGGCAAGTCCCCGCGCCTTCGGAGTGGAGCCCTGCCGGCGCCAGCGGCGGGTGCGGCCCAGTTCGGGGTCGCGCATCGCCATGTCGACGGGTGCTGCGGAGATGGTCATGAGCGGGTCTCCGATCGGGCCACCGTGCGCGTGTACAGGAACATCGGTGCCGCCAGCACGAGTAGGACAAGCAGGAGCAGCGCCGCAGCCTGCCCGGACTGGCCTGGGGTCTGGATGGTTCCGTTGATGAGGTTGCCGATCATCGAGGTGTCCGGCGAGCCGGAGAGCAGGTCGCTCGTGAAGTAGTCGCCCATCATCGGCAGGGCCACGAGCAGCATGCCGGCGGCGATGCCCGGGATGCTCATCGGAATGACGACGCGCCGGAAGACATCGAAGCCGCTGGCGCCGAGGTCACGTGCCGCTTCGAGCAGGCTCGGGCTGATCCGGTCAAGGGCCGCGAACAGCGGCAGGATCATGTACGGGACATAGCCATAGATCAAGCCCATGACGACGGTGTAGGGCTTCCCCGAGAGCCAGTTCACCTCAACGGGGAGGAGTCCACCGAGGGAGATGACGCTGTTGACGATGCCGTCGGTCTGCAGCAGATTCACCCACGCGAGCATGCGCATCATGTAGCTGATCCAGAACGGCGCGACGAGGAGCACGAGCACCAGGCCCTTGCGCTTGCCGGCGTAGCGCGCGGTGAAGTAGGCGACAGGGAAGGCGATGATGAGGCTGATGATGACTGCCGTCACGACATAGGTGATGGTGCGCGTAATCGGCGCCAGGTAGAAGTTGTTCGCGCCGAAAATCCGGTCGAGGGTGATGGCGAACTGGTCGAATCGCCAGTCGAGCGGGTTCCAGGCAGGGATGGAGGTCCGGAAGATCGGGTCGACCTGGCCGAAGGCTATGCACAGCACGACGTAGAACGGGATCGCGAGGAACAGGGCAAGCCACGCGAAGGAGGGGATGGCCAGGGCCGGCCAGAGGAAGCGCTGGGAACGCTTGGCCACTCAGGCACCGGCCTTGAACTGCTGCCAGATCGCGAGGTATTTCGCCTCGGTGTCGGGCGGGAGCTCGAGCAGGCGGTAGCCGGAGTCGAAGTAGCCGGGCAGCACGATCGCCTCCTGCAGATTCGGCGGGATGAAGCCGTCGGAGATGAGCTGCTCCGGTGTGATCGACACCTGGGGTGGCTGGTAGCCCGTGTACGCGAAGTTGTTCATCGCCTGCTTGGCATCCATGACGTGGTTCATGAACAGCTGCGAGAGGACTGGGTTCTGTCCTCCCTTCAGGGACACCATGACGTCGTTGTTGACGACGCCCGCGCCGTCCTTCGGGAACCAGTAGCGCAGGATCGCCGGATCGGTGCCTTCCGGCAGGTAGCTGACGGCCATGATGAGGTCGCCTGACCACGCTTGGCTGAGGTCGAGTCGGCCTTCGGGCAGGTCGGTGTAGCCGGTGATAGTGACGCGTGGCTGCGTCTTCTCGTTCATCTGGAGCAGGGCATCGCGTACTGCAGCCAGCAGGGCGTCGTCACCGGTGTTCACGTCGGTGCCGCCGTTGCGCAGCAGCGTCATGCCGATGACCTCACGGTAGTCGTCGAGGACGGCGAGATGCTCCTGGTACTGCGGATCCCAGAAGACGTCGTAGGGATTCGGGCGTGCTGCGATGTCCTCCGACACGCGGTCAGTACGCCAGCCGATGCCCGTCGTGTACAGGGTGTAGGGAGTCGTGTACTGCCACTCCAGGTCGTAGAACGGGTTGAGGAACTCGGGGTACACGTTGGCGATGTTCGGGATGTACGAATGCTGCAGCGGGCGCACGAGATTGGCCAGGACCAGCTTGCCGATCTGGTCGTAGCTGGGGAAGTAGATATCGAACGGAACCGAACCGCCGCGGATCTTCGCCATCGCCTCGAGGGTGTCGTTGAACGTGGAGAGTTCGACCTTCACGCCCGTATCGGCGTACTTCTCCTCGAAGGACTTGATGATGCCTGGGTCGAGGTAGTCGGCGTAGTTGTACAGACGCAGTACGGCGTCCTTCTCCGGCGACAGGCCGGAGGCAATCGCCTCGTTGCCGGGGTTGATCGGCCACTTCACGGGGTTCGTTGGCGAGGCGATCTGCAGCGTGGCGGCACCGGACGCCGCCGTGCCCGTCGGGGTTGACGAGTCCGCGCGCGCGCACGCGGCCAGCGCCATCGCGCCAGGGCCGGCCAGGAGAGCCGCCTGCAGGATGCGGCGTCGGGACATACCCAGGCGTGCGATGTCACCGGTCAAATCCGCCATGTGGCCCCCATGCTGGGTGAGTGAGAGCCCTACCCTGACTGAGGGTTCAGTATTCTGCAATAGATTCGGGTGAACTCGTCTACTGTTCGATTCGCCGCAGGCGGCTACTCGTCGCGGTTGGAGGAGGGTTTAAGCGTGCGCGGTGGGGCTGTCGAGCTCAGGGGACTGACCAAGTCCTATGGCGAGGTCACCGCCGTGCGCGGGATCGACATCTCGATCGAGGCGGGGGAGTTCTTCTCCCTTCTCGGTCCGTCCGGGTGCGGCAAGACCTCGACTCTGCGCATGATCGCCGGTTTCGAGGAGGCCACCGCAGGCGCTGTCCTGCTCGATGGTCAGGACGTCACCCACGTGCCGCCGAACGAGCGGCCGGTCAACACCGTCTTCCAGAACTATGCGCTCTTCCCGTTCATGTCGGTCGCGGACAACGTCGCCTTCGGACTGAAGTACGTCGATGTCACGAAGGATGAGGCGCGCCGGAAGGTGGGCGAGGCACTCGAGCGGGTGCGGCTCGGCCAGTACGCCAAGCGCAAGCCGGCGCAGTTGTCCGGTGGCCAGCAGCAACGGGTCGCGCTGGCGCGAGCCTTGGTTCTTGGGCCCAAGGTGCTGCTACTTGACGAACCACTGGGCGCCCTCGACGCGAAACTGCGCAAGACCCTGCAGATCGAGCTCAAGTCCCTGCAGGAGTCGGTCGGCATCACGTTCGTCTACGTGACGCATGACCAGGAGGAGGCGCTCACGATGAGCGACCGAATCGCGGTGATGGCCGAGGGCCTGGTGGAGCAGATCGGCTCGCCGACCGACGTCTACGAGCGCCCGGCAACCGCGTATGTCGCAGACTTCCTCGGCAGCGCCAATGTCCTGCACGTCGAGGTGGTCGGCCCCGTTGCTGATGGCCGCACGGCGGTGCGAATCGGCGGCACCGTGGTGGAAGCCGAAGGCCCGGGTGCGTCTGGTGATCACGGCACGCTGGTCATTCGACCCGAGCGGGTGCGGCTCGTCCCGCTAGAAAGCCATCACAGTGTCGTGGCGACCATCGAGCGGACCGTGTATCTCGGCGCGATGTCCGATGTCGTCGTCACGATGCCGACAGGTGAGTTGTTGTCGGCGCGGGTCGCGAGTGAGGATGCGGGCGGGTTCCTCCGCGGGGAGCAGGTGGGCGTCCTGTTGCGTCCCGAGGCGATGCGTCTCGTTCCTGCGGGTGCGCTTCTCGTCAACAGCGAGGAATGAACGACCGCACGGCTACGTGAGCATGCGGCCGACGCCGCGTCGCTCGAGTGAGCGCAGGACGACAAGGCGCTGAATCTCCGACGTCCCTTCCCAGATCCGGTCGACCCGCAGTTCGCGCCAGAACCGCTCCACGGCGTTTGTCCGCATGTAGCCACGCCCGCCGAACATCTGCACGCAGCGGTCGGCGCAGCGGTTGGCCGCCTCCGAGCAGAACAGCTTGGCCATCGAGGCCTTGCCGTGGATGAGCTTGGCGTCGGCGCCGACGTCGGACAGCCGCGCTACCTCCAGTCCGAGAAGACGCCCGGCGGCAGCATCGGCCGCACTGTCGGCGATCGGGAAACTCGGCCCCTGATGGTCGATGAGGCGGGCACCGCCCTGCTCGCGATGGGCAGCCCAGTCGACCGTCTCCTCGATGAGGCGCTGCATGGCGCCGACGCAGCGCGCCGCGATACCCAACCGCTCCTCGGTGAACCACCGGCGCTGCAGGTCGTCGCCGTTGCCGAGCCCGCCGAGGATGTCGGCGTCAGTCAGGCGAACTTCGGTGAAGCGCATGGTGGGATGGCCATGCGGGTAGTTGTGGGTGAAGGGCACGTCCTCGACGATCTCGATGCCAGGGGCGTCGGCCGGAACGGCGAACAGCGTCGGGAGCCGGTCGTCGCCCGCATACGCCATGACGACGATAACGGCAGCCACGGTGCCGAAGGTGACGAACCACTTCTCCCCGTTCAGCAGCCAGCCGTCGTTGTCGATGCGAGTGGCCGTCGTGGTCATCATGGTTGGATCGCTGCCGGCGTCCGCCTCGGTGACGGCATAGGCATCGTGCAGTTCGCCGCGCAGTGCTGGCTTGAGCCATCGGTCGATCTGCTCAGGGGTGCCCGCCTTCCACACGTTGTAGGCGTTGGGGACGTACCACGAGACACCGTTGGTGGACCGACCCATCTGCTCCTCGACGAGGAACCACTGTGTCGTCGTCCAACTGTGACCGCCGTTGGCGATCAGGTGTGCACCACCCTGTACCCGGAACTCCAGTGATGCTGCGCGGATCATGGCCTGGTCCTCGGCGGGCAGCGGTCCGCCGGCGAGCTCCGCCTTGACCTCGAGGGGGATGAGGATCTCGTCGACGAACCGCGCGGCGCGTGCGCGAAGTTCGGAGTCCTGCATGCTGAGCGTGTCCATCGCGATCTCCTACACTTCGTCCGAGGCGTGGCAATACGATAAACTGAATGACCATTCAGATGCCGTGAATGCACAGTACCCGAGTCGACGGGAGATCGATGGCGATCGCAGCGGAGGACGTGAAGGCCCCTAGCGGCCGGCGGGAGCGCATCCTCCGTGCAGCAATCGATGTCATCCGCGAGCGTGGGTTCGCGGGTACCCGGGTATCCGACATCGCCGAGCGAGCCGGGACATCGCAAGGTCTCGTGCTCTACCACTTCGGCTCACTTGCCGAGGCACTGTCGACGAGTCTCACTCTCTTGGAGGACGAGTTCTACACGGAACTCGATGAGGAGCTGAGCCTCGCGGAGGGCCCGATCGACCGGCTCTGGCACATGGCGGAATTGGCCTCCGGCTACGGCCCTGCGGTGGGTGACTGGCGGCTGTGGCTGGAACTGTGGGCCCGGGCGATGCACGATGACGATGCTCGTCAGGCCCGGGAGTCACTTGACCGACGTTGGCGAGCGGCCTTGCTGACAGTGATTGTTGAGGGCGTCGCAGCTGGTGACTTCGTGGTGGCGGACCCGGCCCGGGCCAGTCTGCGCCTGGCCGCCTTGATGGACGGTTTGGCGATCCAACTGGCGCTTGAAGATCCGGGGATGACCCGGGCGACGTTCACCGACCTGTGGTGGGAGGCAGCCGTTCTGGAACTCCAGATCAGTGATCCGAAGCGCCACAAGCTCCCGCGCAAGCGGGCCAGGAACCGGGCGTAACACCCGAAATCCTTGCTGAACGGCCAGTCAGGATGGTAATCTGCCGGCATCCTGAACGCGCGTTCAGTATTGAGGATGTCCTGATGACGGCTGGTACACCAACGGTTTCCGCCCTCCAAGCCGCAGCACGCTCGCGGATGCTGCTCAACTTCACGGACTACAGCGCCTTCGATGACCGGCCGATCCCGATGATCGTCCGCGGTGACGGCACCGATGTTGTCGACGACCAGGGCCGGCACTTCATCGACGGCCTGTCGGGGCTCTTCTGCTCCAATCTCGGGCATGCCTTCGGTGCTGAGGTCGGTGCGGCGGCGCAGAAGCAGATGTCGGAACTCGTCTATGCCCCGAGCTGGTCCTTGACGCATCCGGCCGCTGTGCGCCTGGCCGAGCGCCTGACGGATATCGCGGCACCGTTGGGCATGGAGCGCGTCTTCCTGACGAATAGCGGCGGCGAGTCCGTTGAGGCTGCCTGGAAGCTCGTGCGCCAGTGGCACATCGCCAACGGCGAGCCGCAGCGCAGGAAGGCGATCGCCCGCAACCTTGCGTATCACGGCACGTCGATGGGAGCGCTGAGCTTCACCGGCCTGGACTACTGCCGCGAGCCGTTCATGCCGATGGCCGTCCCGGTCACGTTCGTGTCGAACACCGACGCCTTCCGGCACGAGCTTGAGAACGACGAAACGGCCTTCACCGCCTTCCTCCTCGACGAGGTCGAGCAGGCGATTCTCGCGGAAGGCCCCGATGAGATCGCGATGTTCATCGCCGAGCCGGTGCAGAACTCCGGCGGGTCGTTCATGCCTCCCGCCGGCTACTGGCAGGGGCTGCGCGAACTCTGCGACCGCTACGGCATCCTCCTGGTGGCCGACGAGACCATCACCGGCTTCGGCCGACTGGGTGAGTGGTTCGCCTGCATGCGGCTGGGCGCGAAGCCGGACATCATCACGTTCGCGAAGGGTGCCACGGCGGGTCACGCACCCTTGGGAGGAGTGCTCATGACGGCTCGGATCGCCGAGCCGTTCGCCAGCGGCAAGGTCACCTACGTCAACGGCCTGACGTACAGCGGACATCCGCTCACGGCGACTATCGCCCTCGCCGTCCTCGACATCTACGAGCGCGAGCAGGTACTGGAGAATGTGCGAGCGCTGGAAGGCCATCTCGCCAGTCGCCTTGAGGAGCTGCGCGCCAACCCACTCGTGGGGGATGTGCGCGGCGGCGGCTTCTTCTGGGCGGTTGAGCTCGTCACGGATCCCGTCACGCGCGAGCCGTTCACGCCGGAGGAGGCCGACTGGCTGCTCCGCGAGGAGTTGTCGGGGCACATGGACGAACTCGGACTGCTGTGTCGGCTCGATGATCGCGGCGAGCCGGTGATCCAGTTGTCGCCACCACTGGTCAGCACGCGGGAGACCCTCGATCAGATCGTCGACATCGTCACTGAGGCGGTTCGTCGAGCCAACGAGTCATGGCAACGGCACCGCGCAACCACTGGAACTCAGCGGTCACCGCAAGTGGCCTAGAGCGCGACTCCTGCACGCAGGCCCTCAAGCACGGCCTCCTCGGCTGTCCGGGGCGTCATCGCATCGCCGATGACGGTCGCGGAGATGCCCCGCTCGGCAAGGCCCGCGCTGAGTTCGTCGTACGACACATGCCCGGTGGCAAGCACCAGCGCGGCGATGCCGTCCTGCTCGACGACCTCGCCATTCAAGGTGTGGCCGAGGTACGCAGTGCCGTCATCAAATCCGCGCACGCGTACATCCGTCACAACCTTGACGCCCCGTGCAACGGCGTGACCGAGCATCTCGTTGCGCACGTACTGCTGCAGGTTCTGTCCGGCCGCCCACCCGTCGACCGCGAGGGTCACGCGACGGCCCTTCTCTGCGAGCAGTGTCGCGACGCCGAGGCCGATCCAGTCGCAGCGCCAGTCGGCCACGAGAACATCGCCATCGGGCAGCGTCTCGCCGCGGATGACCTGCCAGGCATCCAGCACGACCCCGTCACCGAGTTCGAACTCGGGCACATACGGACGCGCACCGGTGGCGAGGATGATCTCGTCCGGAGCGGCCTCAACCAGCGACTCGATCGTTGCCGGCAGACTCGTGCGGATCCGAACGCCCGCGCGTAGGGCCTCTGCCTGCAGGTTCTCGATGAGCCCGCCGAACTCCGAGCGCCGCGGCAACTGCTGGGCGAGGAGGACCTGTCCTCCGACGCGTGCGGCCGCCTCCCACACCTCGACATCGTGCCCGCGCTCTGCAGCGACGGCAGCCGCCTTCAGCCCCGCCGGTCCGCCGCCAACGACGATGACGCGCTTGGACCTCTCTGCGGGAATGCGTGCGCCGAACTCCCGCTCGCGGCCGGACTCCGGGTACTGGATGCAGGAGATCGGCACACCAAGGTGGAAGTGGCCGATGCAGGCCTGGTTGCAGCCGATGCACAGGCGGATCTCGTCGACC
Organism: Actinomycetota bacterium; assembly: GCA_026392575.1. Lineage (GTDB taxonomy): Bacteria > Actinomycetota > Actinomycetes > S36-B12 > S36-B12 > UBA10649. The sequence goes on from JAPLBU010000161.1 coordinate 13,884, forward strand.
AGACCCGACTTAGCCTTGGCCGGCATCAGCGGATCACAGATCAGGGCGCGGGTCATGGCCACCGCATCGGCGTGACCGGCGGTGATGATGCGCTCCGCCTCGGCTGGGGTGTTGATCCGACCGGTGACAAAGACGGGGATGTCGACCCGGGCTCGAACCGCGGCTGACAGCGGAGCGGTGTATCCGGGCTCCTGGGACATGGGCGGGGCGATGTGCACGCTGCCGCGGTAGGTCGCGCTGCTGCCGGCCGAGATCGACAGGTAGTCCAGGGATTCGGCAAGGATCGCGCAGGCCTCGACGGACTCGTCGGGAGTCAGGCCGTCGAGATCGCGCTCGTCGACGCTGATACGCATCCCGAGCACGATGTCGTCACCAGCCTGGGCGCGAATCGCAGCGATGACCTCACGGGTGAAGCGGAGGCGGTTCTCGAGTGAACCGCCGTACACATCGTCGCGCAGGTTGGTACGCGGATTGAGGAACTGCGCAGGAAGGTATCCGTGGCTGGCGACGATCTCGACACCATCGATGCCGGCTTCGGCCATTCGTCGAGCGCCAGCGCCGAAGCCGTCGACGATCTCGTCGATGAGCTCGTGGGTGAGGGGTTTCGGCATGACGTGGAAGCGCTCGTTGGGAACGGATGACGGGGCCCAGGCGATCGGCAGCATGCCGTCGGCTGTCGACATGATCTCCCGGCCGCCGTGAAACAGCTGCGCAAACAGGTGGCAGTCGTGCTCGTGCACCGCCTCGGCGACGCGTCGGTAGCCGGGAATTGAGTCGTCGCTCACGGCGATCAGTTCCTGTGCCGTGTAGTCCGAGGTGTGATGGACGCTGGACACCTGCAGCACGATGTGCCCGACCCCACCGGCGGCTCGCGCCCGCTGGTACTCGACGAGCTGGTCGCTGACGAAACCATCGACCGACATCACGGTGTCGTGCCCCGAGGAAAGGATGCGGTTCCTCACGGTGATGCGACCGACATCAAGCGGTGTGAAGAGGGCATCGAACACGGCGCGAGCCTAGCCGCTGACGGGAACCGAGGAGTTACAAACTGAATGGTCGATCAGGAGCTAGGGTGCGCGCTATGCGCGATCTCACCCCGCTGTTCGATCCTCGGTCGGTCGCCGTCCTCGGTGCCAGTTCCGACTCGGCGAAGTGGGGCTTCACCGTCAGCACGCAGTTGCTGTCCCTGCCGTCCGGCCGGGACATCTATCTGGTGAATCGGGGTGGTGGCGAGATCCTTGGCCAGGTCGCATATCGGAGCCTCGGCGAACTGCCGTCTCCGGTCGATCTCGTGGCCATCATCGTTCCCGCAGCAGGATTCCTCGA
>JAPLBU010000427.1 GCA_026392575.1 Actinomycetota bacterium
CAGCGTCCACGCGGCCAGGCCGCCGAAGCTGATGATCTCGCCGTGGGCGAAGTTGGTCAGTCCGGTGGTGCCGTAGATCAGGGACAGGCCCAAAGCCCCCAGCGCGATGAGCAAGCCGAATTCCAGGCCGGAAACCGTCAGCTGTGCTGCCTGTTCCCAGATGGTCGTCGTTTTCGAGGTCGATACGCCGAGCGGGAAGATGATGATCCGGTTGATGGTCGGCGGAGCGACCACGGTCTTGACCGTGACCTTGTTCGGATCCGTCAGGGCGACGCCCTCCGGCAGGGTGCTCACGTCGATCGAGACCTCGTAGTTGCCGCGTGCAGGAAGCGGGATCACCCACTTGCCGTCGTCGCCGCTCGTCGTGGATCCGTCGAACCCCTCGCCGGTCACCGTGATGGTCACCCCGCTGATAGGGGTCTTCTTGCCATCGATCCGGTTCTCCAGCCGCCCGCTGACCTGCTCGCCTTCGGCCGAGGCCGGTTGAGCCATCGCGAACAAGGCAACGAGTGCGACGAAGATGGCGCCGATGGCGGCCATGATGCGTCGTTGCACGCGCGGCGCTCCTCCCGTGAGCGATCTGCCCCCACCGACATCCGCTGGAGGGGAACAACTGACATACGCCAGCGCCGCGAGCATAGTCACGATCGGCTTGTTAGCGGGTGTCAATCTGGTAACCATCCGTTTGCATTCTGTTACGTCGGCGTTACGGGGCTGGCCGTCGGTACCGGGCGGATCAGGCAGGTCAGGCGCCCGGTGCACGCCAGTCTGCCCTCGTCATCGGTGACCCGCACTTCGTAACTGGTAACGGTGCGCCCCAGCGAAAGTGGCTCGGCAACGGCGGTGACGGACCCGGCCCGGACCCCGCGATGGTGGGTGCAGGTGATGTCGAGTCCGACGACCAGGTTCCCGGGCCCGGCGTGCATCGCGGCACCGATGGAGCCCGCCTGCTCGACGAGAACGGCGTTGGCGCCACCGTGCAGCAGGCCGTACGGCTGCGTGTTCCCCTCGACCGGCATCGTGATGACGACGCGCTGCGGGCTCGCCTCGACGAGCACCATTCCCATGCGGTCGCCAAGTGCGCCCATGGGCGACGGGCCCGTCGTCTCTTCTCTCGATGTCATGACCTGAGAATAGGATCACGGAGTGTCGTCATGCCGCCTGCTTCTGATTGACGGCCATTCCGTGGCCTACCGGGCCTTCTATGCCCTGCCGGTCGAGAACTTCTCGACCACGACAGGTCAGCCGACCAACGCGGTCTTCGGTTTCACGTCCATGCTCATCAACGTGCTGCGCGATGAGCGGCCCACCCACGTGGCGGTTGCTTTCGACGTGTCCCGGCGCACGTTCCGCACGGAGACATTCCCCGACTACAAGGCGAACCGCGCCGCATCCCCGGCGGAGTTCGCCGGACAGGTCGATCTCATCAAGGAGGTCGTTGCGGCACTGGGAATCCCGGTGCTGAGCGTCGACGGTTTCGAGGCCGACGACATCATCGCGACCCTGACGAGTGAGTCGGGGGAGCGCGGCTGGACGGTCGACATCGTCACCGGCGACCGCGATGCTTTCCAGCTGGTGAGTGACCGGGTCACGGTGCTCTATCCGAAGAAGGGCGTCAGCGATCTGGCCCGGATGACCCCCGCCGCTGTGGAGGAGAAGTACGGACTGACGCCAGCCCAGTATCCGGACTACGCCGCGCTGCGAGGCGACCCGAGCGACAACCTGCCGGGGATCCCTGGCGTGGGCGAGAAGACCGCGGCGAAGTGGATCCGTGAGTACGGCACCCTGGCCGAGCTGGTTGACCGGGCCGACGAGGTCACCGGCAAGGTTGGGGACGCCCTCCGCGCCTCGCTGCCCCAGGTGCTGACGAACAGGTACCTCACGAATCTGGTGTCAGACGTACCGCTGGGCCTCGATCTGGACGACACCGCCCTCAAGGGCTGGGACCGCTCCGTGGTGGACCAACTGTTCGACACCCTGCAGTTCCGCGCCCTGCGCGAGCGCCTCGACAAGGTGCGGCCGGCCGCCGACGGTGATGCCGTGGCCGAGCAGGCCGAGCCGGTGGCGGCAGGCCCGGTGGTCACGGTCGGCAGCGATGACGCCGTCGCCTGGCTCGCTCGAATCGTGGGGGTCCCCGCGGTCGCCGTGTCCGGGGAGTGGGCCCGCGGGCGTGGCGGACCCGCTGATCCGGGCGACCGTTCTCGAGTGGCTGGCCGACCCCTCGGCGCCGAAGGATGTGCACGACGGCAAGGGTCCGGCCCTGGCCCTCGCCTCGGTCGGGCGGTCGCTCTCAGGCGTCCGGATCGACACGGCCCTGGCCGCGTATCTCGACTCACCCGGTCATCGGTCGTATGCGCTGGCCGATGTGGCCCAGCGGGTGCTCGGCTTGACGCTGGGGGAGGCCGCGAGCAGCGACCAGCTGCTGTTCGACACGGGTGACGATGCTCGGACCACGCTGTCGCGCGCGGCGGCGGTCGTGCGCGACCTGGCCGTCGAGCTGGATGCCAGGCTGTCGGCTCAGGCGGTGCGTGGCCTCCTCGACGAGGTCGAGGTGCCGCTGGTCCCGTTGCTCGCCCAGATGGAGAACGCCGGGATCGCCGTCGACGTTTCGGGTTTGACGGGTCTCTCTTCGGAGTTCGGTGCGGACATGCGGGCCGCCGAGGAGCAGGCGCACGCCCTGGTGGGCCGGCCCTTCAACCTCGGCTCACCCAAGCAGCTTCAGGAGATACTCTTCGGCGAGCGCAACCTGCCGAAGACGAAGAAGATCAAGACCGGGTACACCACGGACGCCGAGTCCCTCCAACTGCTCTTCGCCCAGACGGGCGATCCCCTTCTCGAGCAGCTGTTGGCCTGGCGCGATCGCTCGAAACTGCGCCAGACGGTCGACGGGCTGATTCCGCTGGCCGATGCGGACGGCCGCATCCACACCAGCTTCAACCAGATGGTCGCGGCGACGGGGCGGCTGTCGAGTGCCGACCCGAACCTCCAGAACATCCCGGTGCGCACGGATGCCGGCCGCCGTATCCGCGGCTGCTTCGTCGTCGGATCCGGGTACGAGTCGCTGATGACGGCGGACTACAGCCAGATCGAGATGCGAATCATGGCCCACCTGTCGGAGGACGAGGGGCTCATCGATGCCTTCCGGAGCGGCGAGGACCTGCACACGACGGTCGCCAGCCGGGTGTTCGGCGTCGAGGCCGCATCAGTCGATGCCGAGATGCGTCGCCGGATCAAGGCGATGTCCTATGGGCTCGCCTACGGGCTGTCGGCCTACGGGCTTTCCCAGCAGCTGGACATCTCGCCCGACGAGGCCCGCCGCCTCATGGACGAGTACTTCCAGCGGTTCGGGGGAGTCCGGGACTACCTCGCCGAGGTGGTCGAGCAGGCACGGGGGGTGGGCTACACCTCCACCATGATGGGTCGGCGACGCCACCTGCCCGATCTGAACAGCGAGAACCGCCAGCGACGCGAGATGGCGGAGCGGATTGCCCTCAACGCCCCGATCCAGGGCACCGCCGCCGACATCGTCAAGGTTTCGATGCTCACCACACAGGCCGCTCTGGCCGCTGCGGGCCTGCGGAGCCGGCTCCTTCTCCAGGTGCATGACGAACTCGTCCTGGAGGTATGGCCCGGGGAGCACGAGGAGCTCGAGGCCCTGGTGCGGGCGGCGATGGCCTCGGCGGCCGATCTGGCGGTGCCGCTGGATGTGTCCGTGGGGTTCGGGGCGAGCTGGCAGGAAGCGGCCCACTAGGCCGGTTTCGCCGCTCGCGGGGCTTGCCGTAGCCTTGGGGGGTTTCGCGCCCGCGGAACATACCGACTACTTCAGGATCCCCTACTCAATGACAACCACTACGACTTCCACCACCGGCGCGCCTCAGGTCGCCATCAACGACATCGGCTCGGCCGAGGACTTCATGGCGGCGATCGACGCCACGATCAAGTACTTCAATGACGGCGACATCGTCGAGGGCATCATCGTCAAGGTCGATCGCGACGAGGTCCTCCTCGACATCGGCTACAAGACCGAGGGTGTCATCCCCTCCCGCGAACTGAGCATCAAGCACGATGTCGATCCCTCGCAGGTCGTCTCCGGATCGAGCGCATGAGGGAGGAGGACGGCGTCGTCGAAGGTCAGGTCAGCGAAGTCGTCAAGGGCGGCCGCATCATCGACATCGGCCTGCGCGGCTTCCTGCCCGCATCGCTCGTCGAGATGCGTCGCGTGCGCGACCTGCAGCCCTATGTCGGCAAGACCCTCGAGGCGAAGATCATCGAGCTCGACAAGAACCGCAACAACGTGGTCCTGTCCCGTCGTGCGTGGCTCGAGCAGACCCAGAGCGAGGTTCGCCAGACGTTCCTCACCCAGCTCCAGAAGGGCCAGGTCCGCAGCGGCGTCGTGTCGTCGATCGTCAACTTCGGCGCGTTCGTCGACCTTGGCGGCGTAGACGGTCTCGTCCACGTTTCCGAGCTGTCCTGGAAGCACATCGATCACCCGTCCGAGGTTGTCGAGGTCGGCCAGGAGGTCACCGTCGAGGTTCTCGACGTCGACATGGATCGCGAGCGCGTCTCGCTGTCCCTCAAGGCGACGCAGGAGGATCCCTGGCAGCACTTCGCCCGCACGCACCAGATCGGCCAGGTCGTGCCCGGCAAGGTCACCAAGCTCGTGCCGTTCGGCGCCTTCGTCCGTGTCGAGGAGGGCATCGAGGGCCTCGTGCACATCTCGGAGCTCGCCGAGCGTCACATCGAGCTGCCGGAGCAGATCGTCCAGGTCAATGACGACATCTTCGTGCGGGTCATCGACATCGACCTTGAGCGTCGTCGGATCTCGCTGTCGCTCAAGCAGGCCAACGACTCGGCGGACGGCACGTCCGGCGAGGAGTTCGACCCGTACCTGTACGGCATGGCCCCGGCCTTCAACGAGTCCGGCGCCTACATCGGTCCGGACGGCTTCGACCCCGAGACGGGCGAATGGAAGGCCGGCTCAGAGTGGGAGAAGCAGTACGCCGAGGCCCACGCCCGCTGGGAGGCTCATCGCAAGCAGGTCGACGACGCCCGCGCCGCCGATCAGGCCGCTGCACTCGAGTCCGGCGAGTCCGTCTCGTCGTACTCCTCGGAGTCCGAGGACACCGAGGGCACGCTTGCCTCGGACGAGGCGCTGCAGGCGCTGCGCGACAAGCTCACCGGCGAGTAGCCAGCAGTTCGACATGGGGAGGGGCGGGGCCTACGGGCCCCGCCCCTCCTTGCATGTGCGCCGACCGGGCGGCGTGGCTTTCGGCTGAGTAGGGTCGGGGACATGAGGCGTGTGGGACTCACCGGCGGCATCGGATCGGGCAAGTCGACGGTGGCGACGATGCTGGAGGCGCGCGGTGCGGTTGTCGTCGACGCCGACCTGATTGCCCGTCAACTGGTCGAGCCGGGCGGCGCCGCCCTGGCTGAGCTCGTCACCGAGTTCGGTCCTCGGATCCTGGCGGCGGACGGCTCCCTGAGCCGCGCTGAGCTGGCCGCCATGGCGTTCAGTGACCAGCGGGCCACCGAGCGGCTCAACGCGATCATGCATCCGCTCATCCGCGCCGAGGCGGCCCGTCAGCTGGAAGAGCAGCCGGAAGCGGCTGTCGTCGTCTACGACATGCCGCTGCTGGTTGAGACGGGTCAGGCGGATCTCGTGGATGTCGTCGTGGTGGTCGACGTGCCGGAGGAGACGCAGGTCGACCGGGCGGTGCGCCTGCGCGGGCTCGACGAAGCCGATGTGATGCGCCGCATGGCCGTGCAGGCATCCCGGCCAGACCGGCTGGCGGCCGCGGATGTCGTCATCGACAACGACGGACCGTTGCCCGACACCGAGGTGCAGGTCGACGTGCTGTGGGCCTCACTGATCGGTGGCGACCTGCTCAGCAACGACCTGAGCGACTGACATCCGCTTGGTCTTGCCGGACGCGGTGTGCGGCAGCCCCGTGATTATGTGGACCTCCTTGGGACGCTTGTAGCCCGACAGTCGCGGTCTCAGCCAATCCTGCAGTTCGTCGATGTCGACATCCCCGACGATCGCGGCGCACACCCGCTGCCCCCAGCGCTCGTCCGGCATGCCGTAGACGGCGGCATCCTGGACGCCAGCGAATCCGAGGAGCACGCCCTCGACCTCGGCCGGGTAGACATTCATGCCACCGGAGATCACGAGGTCGGTGCGCCGACCGTCGATGTAGAGGTA
>JAPLBU010000271.1 GCA_026392575.1 Actinomycetota bacterium
AGCACCGCCAAGAGCGGCCAGATCCACGCCGACGTGTGCTCGCAGTGCCACCCCTTCTACACCGGCAAGCAGAAGATCCTCGACACCGGTGGTCGCGTGGCCAAGTGGGAGAGTCGCTACGGCAACAAGGCGACCGACACGTCCGCGGAGAAGACCGCAGACAACTAGCTTCACCCCCCGGGCGCCGGCCCGGGGTCGGCCGCGTGTCTCCCCCGTCGCGCGGTCGGCCCCCGACCGGCGCCCGGTGTTTTTGCTGAATGCTCTGACCGCATGCCCATGGAACCCGGAGACCCGCGATGTTCGAGTCCTGCGTCGAACTGCTCGACGAGTACTCGCGGGTCGAGGGCCAGCTGGCCGATCCCGCGATCCACAGCGACCAGGCTGCCGCCCGCCGCCTCGGCCGCCGATTCGCCGAACTCGGCCCGATCGTGGCCGCCTACCGCGAGTGGCTGTCGGGTAACGACCCAGGCCGGCACTTCGCCGACGAGGTCGCCAGCCAGCAGGAACGCGTTGACGCGGCCGCTGAGCGACTTCGCGAACTGCTGTTGCCCCGCGACCCGATGGACGACAAGGACATCATCATCGAGGTCAAGGCGGGGGAGGGGGGCGAGGAGTCTGCGCTCTTCGCCAGCGATCTCGCCCGGATGTACATCCGCTATGCAGAGCGCCGCGGCTGGTCGGCTCAGATCCTCGACATGGTCGAGTCCGACCTGGGTGGCTACAAGGACATCTCCATCGCGATGAAGGCCAAGGGCATTCCGGAACCGGGCACCGGCCCATTCGCGCGTCTGAAGTTCGAGGGCGGCGTTCACCGCGTGCAGCGCGTCCCCGTCACGGAGTCGCAGGGCCGGATCCACACCTCTGCGGCCGGCGTCCTGGTGCTGCCCGAGGCGGAGGAGGTCGACGTCGTCATTGATGCGAACGACCTGCGAATCGACGTCTATCGCTCATCGGGTCCCGGTGGCCAGAGCGTCAACACGCTCCTGCCAGAACGAGAAGAGCCAGCTCCAGAACAAGGAGTCGGCCATGCGGATCCTGCGTGCCCGGCTGCTGGCCTTCGCGCAGGAGCAGGCAGACAAGGAGGCCTCGGACGTCCGACGCTCCCAGGTGCGCACGGTCGACCGCAGCGAGCGGATCCGCACCTACAACTACCCGGAGAACCGGCTGAGCGACCATCGGGTCGGCTTCAAGTCGCACAATCTCGATCAGGTGCTCGACGGCGATCTGGATGCCGTCATCGACGCGTGCGTGACGGCCGACCAGAACGCTCGCTTGAGCGAGGTCGGCGGCGGCTGATGTCCTGGACGGAGGACCACACCGTGGGCGGCCGCGTGACGATCCGCGACGTGCTCTTCGACGCCGAGCACCGTCTTGGCCGCGTCGGGGTTCCGTCGCCCAATGTCGACGCAGCCGAGCTGGTGGCCTTCGCCCTCGGCACCACCCGCAACCGGCTCTTCCTGCAGGACGAGATCACGGGCGAGCAGAAGCTCCGGGTCGAGCAGCTGCTGGCGCGCCGGCTGACCCGCGTTCCACTTCAGCACCTGCTGGGCACCGCGGGCTTCCGCCACATCGAGGTCGAGGTCGGGCCGGGAGTCTTCATCCCCCGTCCCGAGACCGAGCTCGTCACCGAAGCCGGCCTGCGTGAGCTCGCCGCGCAGCCGGTGGGGCAGCGCATCGGCGTCGACCTGTGCTCCGGCAGCGGCGCCATCGCCATCTCACTGGCCCTCGAGGCCGAGGGCAGTCGCGTCCATGCGGTCGAGCTCAGTGACGACGCCATCACGTGGACGCGCCGCAACGTTCTTGCCTACGAGGATCGCGTCGCGGCGAAGGGCTCGCGAGTCGAGGTGCTGCACGAAGACGCCACCACGGTCGCCGACCCGGGCCACCCCCTTGCCGGGCTGACGGGTCAGGTGGCTGTTGTCGTCACGAACCCCCCGTACATCCCCGATGCGATGATCCCGCGCGAGCCTGAGGTGCGCGACCACGAGCCCGGGATGGCGCTGTACGGCGGCGACGATGGGATGGACGTCATCCGAGGCGTCCTGCGTACCGCCGCGATCCTCTTGCGGCCCGGTGGCCTCGTCGTCATCGAGCATGCCGATGTCCAGGGCCTGGTTGCCGGCGTTGCAGGCGTGCCGGCCGTCACATCCGCACTCGTTGCCGACGCATCCCTTTCGTCGCTGACGGGTGTGCCCGTGGGACAACCGCTGTTCACGTCGGTGGCCGACCGCATCGACCTCAACGGATTGCCGAGGTTCACCCTCGCTCGTCGCGCGGGAGCGTCGTCGTGACCCAGCGCATCGCCGCTGCCGACGGCATCAATCGCACCCGGGCCGTTGCTGCCGCGCTGGCTGCGGTGCGACGCGGCGACCTCGTCCTGATCCCGACGGAGTCCGTCTACGCCGTTGCCACGGATGCATTCTCGCGGCGCGGTGTTGCGGCGCTACGCGAGGCGAAGGGCTACGACGAGCATGTTCCGCTGCCCGTGATGGTCGGGTCGCGGTCGACGGTGCCGGGCATCGCCGCGCGTTCCAGCGACGACGCACGCGCTCTGATGGATGCCTTCTGGCCCGGCCCGCTGACCTTGCTGCTGGACCCGCAGCCGACGCTCGCCTGGGACCTGACCCCGTCGAGCCCCATTGCGGTGCGGATGCCCCTGCATCCGCTGGCACTCGCACTGCTTGCCCAGACCGGTCCGCTGGTCGTGACATCAGCGAACCTGCCCGGCCTGAGCCCGCCGACGGATGCCGACGACGCCATCTCCCAGCTGGGCGACTACGCCGCTCTTGTCCTCGACGCGGGCGACGTGAGTGACGAGACCGCGCTGCCGAGCACGGTGGTCGATGTCACGGGGGAGCGGCCGCGAGTCGTGCGGATCGGCGCCATCTCGATCGACCGACTCCGTGTCGTGTGTCCGCATGTGGTCGACGGCGACGACGTCCCCACCCAATAGGCTGAATACGCTGGCGAATGCCGTCGCCGTGCATGAGAGGGAGTTGCATGAACAGCACGCCGTTCTGGGGCCCGGACTTCGACGAGCTCGCCGCGGAGGACCCAGAGATCGCGTCGATCGTCCTGTCCGAACTCGACCGCCTGCGTAGCGGTATCCAGCTGATCGCGAGCGAGAACTTCACGTCTCCGGCCGTCCTGGCCGCACTCGGCTCGACGCTCAGCAACAAGTACGCGGAGGGCTATCCCGGCAAGCGCTACTACGATCGCGCAGAGCTCATCGGCATCGACCGTGCGAAGGCACTGTTCGGCGCGGATCACGCGAACCTGCAGCCGCACAGCGGCGCCAGCGCGAACATTGCCGCCTACGGCGCCTTCGTCAAGCCGGGCGAGACCGTCATGGCGATGAGCCTCCCGCATGGCGGGCATCTGACCCACGGTTCCAAGGTCAACTTCTCGGGCAAGTGGTTCAACATCGTCTCGTACGGCGTCCGCGAGGACACCGAGCTGATCGACTACGACAACGTCCGGGCTCTGGCGCGCGAGCATCGGCCGAAGATGATCATCACGGGCGCCACCGCCTACCCCCGGCTGATCGACTTCGCGGCCTTCCGCGAGATCGCCGACGAGGTGGGCGCGATCCTCATGGTCGATGCGGCGCACTTCATCGGGCTCGTCGCCGGTCAGGCGATCCCCAGCCCCGTGCCGTACGCCGACGTCGTGACGTTCACGACGCACAAGGTGCTGCGCGGGCCGCGGGGCGACATGATCCTGTGCCGCGAAGAGCATGCTTCGGCGATCGACAAGGCCGTGTTCCCGATGATGCAGGGTGGTCCCCTCATGCATGCCGTCGCGGCGAAGGCCGTCGCGCTCAAGGAGGCGGCGACGCAGGAGTACCGCGACTACGCCAAGCAGGTCATCGTGAATGCCCAGGCCCTGTCGGCCGGGCTTGCGGAGGAGGGCATGCGGCCGGTCAGCGGAGGCACCGATACCCACTTGGCGCTCATCGATCTCCAGGGCATCGGGCTCACCGGTGACATTGCGGAGATGCGCTGCGATGCCGCCCGCATCACCTTGAACAAGAACTCGATCCCATACGACCCGCAGCCCCCGTCGAAGGGCTCGGGAATCCGCGTGGGCACTCCGGCGGTCACGACGCAGGGGATGACGGAGGATGACATGGCCATCATCGCCTCTCTCATCTCCCGTGCCGTCCGTGACGAGGACGGGACCCAGGCCGCCGCCATCGCCGACGACGTGTCCGCGCTGGTCACCCGACACCCGGCTTATCCGCGAGGCTGATCGCGTATGCGCGAATACCTGCTGTGTCTGCTGGCCGCCGCGGCGCACGATTCTCCGACGCCGCGACTGGGCGGCCTGGCCATGGTCGGGGGGATCGTGGCGGGCCTGCTGCTCGCCAGCAAGCTTCCGATGATGAGGTCGGTCTTCGAGGGCACCAACACCGCCGTGGCGCTGCTGTCGGGCGTGGCGATCATCGTCGCTCTCGGCATCGTTGATGACCGCTGGGGCCTCGATGCGCCGACCAAGCTTGCCGGCCAGGTACTCGCAGCGGGCGTGATGGCCTTCCAGGGCATCGCGATCATCTGGCTGCCGATCGGGGGGACGTTCGTCCTCGACCCGCTGACGAGCGTGCTGTTCACCGTGATCATCGTGCTCGTCAGCATCAACGCCATCAACTTCGTCGACGGCCTCGACGGCCTCGCTGCGGGAATCGTTGCCATTGCTGCAGGAGCCTTCTTCGCATACTCCTATCTGCTGTCGGTCGAGCTGGGCTTCGAGCGGGCGACGCTGGCGACTCTGGTCTCCGTGCTGCTCGTGGGCGTGTGCCTGGGCTTCCTGCCGAACAACTTCTTCCGCGCCCGGATCTTCATGGGCGACACCGGGTCGATGACCCTCGGCCTGCTGCTTGCGGCGGGCACCATCACGCTGTCCGGCCAAGTCGACCCGAGTGCGGTTGCGGGTGGCACCCTGCTCCCGACGCTGCTGCCCGTCCTGCTCCCGGTTGCTGTGATGGCGGTCCCGCTGATGGACCTGCTGCTCGCCGTCGTCCGCCGAACCCGCGCCGGCCGCAACCCCTTCGCACCGGACAAGCAGCACCTGCACCATCGGCTGCTGGAGATGGGGCACTCGCAGGTGCGGGCGGTCCTGCTGATGTACGCCTGGACGGGCCTTATCGCCGGGACGGCGGTGGCCGTCGCATTCGTCCCCCTGGGCTACGCCGCCATGGGGTTCCTTATCGGGCTGGGACTGCTGATCTTCGCCGTGCGGAGGCCGGGAAAGGCGCCGCAGGCGCAGGTGCGCCGACTGCGGACGGGTACCGAGGCCTGACGCCGCTGCGCATTTGGGGGACCCCAGCGCGGTGCGATAGCGTCGTGGAGTGCCCGCGAATGACTCACTTGTCCTGCGCCGGGCGACCATCATCACCCTGGTCGTCGGGCTGGTCGCCACGATCATCGGCATGGTCATCGCGGGCGGCAAGGGCCTCATCGCCGGAGTGCTTGGCACGGTCATCGCGGTGGCCTTCTTCGCCATCGGGCAGTACGTCGTCGGACGCGTCCTGAAGAACAGCCCGGAGACCGCGTTCCTGACGGCCCTCGTCGTCTACATGGTCCAGATTCTGGCGTTGTTCGTGCTGCTTCTGCTCCTGCGCGATGCGACGTTCTTCGCACCCAAGGTGTTCGCCGCAACGATCATCGCGTGCGCCCACGCGTGGATCTTCGCGTCAGCGATTGTGACGTGGCGCACAAAGGTTCTCTACGTCGATCCGGAGGCTAATCCGTGAGCGCCCCCGAGACATCTGGGAGCAAATCCGGATGGTACGGTTCGGGAGGGCGCAGACGGACCGTCACGATGGATGATGCCCGGAGGATGTCCGACTCCGCGTGGGTCAACAGCAGCCGGCTTATGGCAGGCCTGATCCTCTACACCGGCCTCGGTTGGCTGGTGTCGAGGTGGGTCGGACACCAGGCCCTGCTGATGGCCGTTGGCGCAATCGTGGGACTTGCATTGTCGTACTACCTGATGTTCGCGAGCCTTGCCAAGGAAACTCGGGACGACGAGGAACGACAGCGTCAGGACACACCATGACCGTTGGATTGAGTTCGGTGCGTGGCTTGGAGGAGCCTGGTGTCAGCTGATGTAGTGGTCGCTTCTGGGGGCTTGGACTGTCACCTCATGTCCGGGTGCGGCTTCCCCGCCCCCGGCGCCGAGATCTTCCAGTTCGATGCCATCCTCACGTTCACGATCGGCAGCCTGACATTCAACATCACCAAGGTGACGTTCCTGCTGGCCATCTGCGTCGTCCTGATCCTCGGCTTCTTCATGTACGCCTTCCGCAGCCCCAAGCTCGTGCCGCGTGGCGCGCAGAACGTCGGCGAGATGGGCTACCTGTTCATCCGCGACGGCATCGCCCGCGAGGCCATGGGCAAGGAGGGCGACAAGTTCGTCCCCTTCCTCTTCTCATTCTTCTTCCTCGTGTGGCTCTCGAACTTCATGGGCATCGTCCCCTTCGCCCAGATCCCCGTCACATCGATCTTCGCGATCCCGGTGGCCTTCGCCCTCGTGGTCTACGTCACCTGGGTGCCGATCGGCATCTACAAGCAGGGCTTCTTCCCGTTCTTCAAGAACATGATGTTCCCGCCCGGCGTCCCCAAGGCCATGTACGTACTCCTGGCGCCGCTGGAGTTCATGTCGAACATCATCGTTCGACCGGCCACGCACGCCATCCGTCTTTTCGCCAATATGTTCGCCGGCCACCTGCTGATCGCATCGTTCAGCGTCGCGGCCTTCTACCTGATCAGTGCCAGCGTCGTCGGGGTCATCGGTTCGGTGGCCTCGTTCGCCGTGGCCGTCGGCCTCACCGGTTTCGAGGTGCTGATCCAGGCGCTGCAGGCATACATCTTCACGCTCCTTGCCGCTGTCTACATCGGTGGCGCCCTGCACGCTGAGCACTGAGCCGCACGACGCACGACACAACCGAATAGAGCAGTACCCACCACTGGACCCCGGACCGACGGAACGACCGCCGGCCAGGAAAGTAAAGGAAACGACA
>JAPLBU010000188.1:0-3696 GCA_026392575.1 Actinomycetota bacterium
CGTAGCCAAGCTTGTCCGCGAGCTCGATCTGCGTGAGCGAGTCCTGCAGCAGCTGGTACTCGCTCGTGGGGCCCCACGGCCGCGGAAGCTGATGCTCGTAGAAGATGCCGAATTTCATGGCGCTGCCTTGCAGAAGGTGGAGATGCGATCGACGATCGTGGGCACGAGCTGCGCCGGGAAGTCGTGGCCCCAGCCTGCAATGGTCTGAAGCTCGGCCCCCGGCACCAGGGGCACCCCGGCGGCAGCCGCGATGCGCTTGGCCTCGACCTTGAGGGCCATCGCCTCGATCGACTCCGGCGTCGGGCCGATCCAGATCAGGCCGGCCTCACTGACTGCACGGGCGAAGCCAGGGTTCTCCGAGAGGAAGCCGTAGCCGGGGTGGATCGCATCCGCACCGGACACGAGAGCAGCAGAGATGACGAGAGCGCCGTCGAGGTATGTCTCGGCGCTTGATACGCCGGGCAGCCGAACGGACCGGTCGGCCTCACCGACGTAGGGCGCGTCTGCATCGGCATCGGAGTGCACCGCCACCGTCGAGATGCCGAGGTCACGCGCCGTGCGGATCACGCGGGAAGCGATCTCGCCACGGTTGGCTACGAGGATGCGGCGGATGCGCGCGCTGGTGGGCATCGTCATCACATCCGGAAGACGCCATAGGAGTCGGTGCCGCTGACCGGACCTGAGTGCACGGCCGACAGCGCCAGGGTGAGCACGGTGCGGGTGTCACGCGGGTCGATGATGCCGTCGTCCCAGATACGGCCGGTGGCGAACAGTGCGGTCGACTCGCTCTCGACCTGCTGCTCGAAGGCATCACGGATGGGTGCGAATGCCTCGTCGTCCCACTCCTGCCCGGCTGCCTCGGTCTTCTGCCGCGCAACGATCGTGAGCACGCCAGCGAGCTGCTTGGGACCCATCACGGCGATGCGGTGGTTGGGCCAACTGAAGATGAACCGCGGGTCATACGCCCGCCCGGCCATGCCGTAGTTGCCTGCTCCGTACGAGGCGCCCATCATCAGGGTGATCATCGGCACGCCGCAGTTGCTCACCGCGTTGATGAGCTTGGCACCGTCCTTGATGATGCCGCCCTGCTCGTACCGCGTGCCGACCATGAAGCCGGTGATGTTCTGCAGGAACAGGATCGGCACGTCCATCCGATTGCAGAGCTGGATGAACTGGGCACCCTTGTGGGCCTCCTCGCTGAACAGGATCCCGTTGTTCGCGAGGATCCCGACGGGATAGCCGTTGACGTGACCCCAGCCCGTCACGAGCGTGGTTCCGTAGAGCGGCTTGAACTCGTCGAACTCGCTGCCGTCGAGCAGGCGGGCCAGCACCTCGCGGGCCTCGAACGGGATGCGGATGTCAGCGGATGCGATGCCGAGCAGTTCCTCGGCGTCATAGAGCGGTTCGCGCGGTGCTAGCGCCGGCCCTGGTCCGGACTTGCGCCAGTTGAGATGGCCGACGATGTCGCGGCCGATGCGCAGGGCATCGGGCTCGTCGAGCGCCAGGTAGTCGGCCAGTCCGGAGGTGCGCGCGTGCATCTCGGCGCCGCCCAGGGTCTCGTCGTCCGCGTCCTCATCGATGGCCATCTTCACGAGCGGCGGGCCGCCGAGGTAGACCCGCGCGGCATTCTTCTGCAGCACCACGTAGTCGCTCATGCCCGGCACGTATGCGCCGCCGGCAGTCGACGAGCCGAAGACGAGCGTGATCGTGGGGATCCCCGCGGCCGACAGCCGCGTGAGGTTCTTGAAGGACGCACCCCCCGGGTTGAAAACGTCGGCCTGCTTCGTCAGGTCGGCGCCGCCCGACTCCGTCAGCGACACCAGCGGTAGCCGGTTCTCGCGCGCGATCTCCATCGCCCGCAGCGCCTTCGTCACGGTGATCGGCGACTGCGAGCCGCCCTTCACCGTGGGGTCGTTCGCGCTGACCATGCACTCGACACCGTTGACGCGACCGATGCCGGTGACCAGGCCGGCACCGACGGCGTCGTCGGTGCCCCAGCCGGCCAGTGGCGATAGTTCGAGGAATGCCGAGCCGCGGTCGAGGAGCAGGCTGATGCGTTCGCGCGGCAGCAGCTTGCCGCGACCGCGGTGACGGTCGACCGTGCGGGCGTTCTTCACGGGGTCGGCCGTACCCCCGCCTGCGGAGATCTGCCCGTACAGGGCATCGATATCCGCGAGGGCGGTCAGCAGCGCCGCGCGGTTGGCAGCGAACTGCTCCGACCGGAGGTCGACGTGGCTGCGAAGCACTGGGGCCATGGACCTGACGTTAGTGTCAAGTTGATACCGGCGTCAATATGTCCCGCTAGGGTTTCCGTATGACCACCCACCTCTCGCGAACGGCCCGCTGTGGTCGTGTTCAGCCCGCTCGAACCAGCCACAACGGGCCGTTCGGCGTGATGGCAGGGAGGGAGCCGCAGTGACTGGTCACGGCGACCCCTTCGACCCGCTCGACGTGCTGCGCCCCGGCTGCCTCACTGGCCGGGTCGCCCTCGTGACCGGCGGCGGCACCGGTATCGGTCGGGCCACTGCGCTCACGCTGGCCCGCCTCGGCGCGCAGGTGGTGATCATGGGCCGACGCACGGAGAAGCTCGAGGAGACCCAGGCCCTCGCCGGCTCCGACGTCCTGCCGATCACCGCAATCCCCCTCGACCTGCGCGAGTTCGACCAGGTCGATGCCGCCCTCGACCAGGTACTCGAGCAGCACGGACGCGTCGACCTGCTCGTCAACAATGCCGGCGGGCAGTTCCTCGCACCCGCCGAGAGCGTGTCCGCCAACGGCTTCCGTGCCGTGACTCGCCTGAATCTCGATGCCCCCTGGTACCTCACCACCCGCGTCGCAGCCCGATCGATGATCCCGAATGGCTACGGCAAGGTCGTCAGCGTCACGATGACGCCGCATCGCGGCATCCCGTTCATGGCGCATTCGTCCGCCGCCCGCGCCGCGATCGAGAGCCTGACGCAGACCCTGGCGGTCGAGTGGGGCCCGAAAGGCATCCGCATCGTCGCCGTCGCGCCCGGCATCGTGCAGACCGAGGCGTGGGAGGGCTACGGACTCGACCCGGCCAAGGTCTCGGAGTCGATGCTCCTCAAACGACTGCAGCAACCGGAGGAAGTCGCGGCAACGATCGCGTTCTGCCTGTCCCCCGCCGGCGACTACATCACCGGCACCACCTTCGTGTCCGACGGCGGCTGGAATCTTGTGGGGCCGTTTCCAGCGATGTAGCCACCGGTAGGGTCTCCGACGCGGCAAGCGCCGCAACCGCCGCAGGCGGAGAGTCCCTCAGGAGCACCATGGCCGGCAGCCGCCCCGTAGGCGTGACCCTCGTCTTCATCATCATCCTCATCGAGGGCGTACTCGCCCTCATCGGCGGAATCGTCGGGCTCTTCGTGAAGGACATGAACCTGCCCCTGGTCAGCGCTCTGATCCTCGTCCTCGTCGGCATCGTGTACCTGGCAGTCGCCAAGGGACTAGCCAACGGCAACAGCTTCTCGCGCCTGCTCGTCGGCATCGTCACGGTGATCGCCTTCATCGGCGGCATCTGGACGTTGCTGACAGCCAGCGGCCAGCGGATCACCGGAGCTGTCGAGGCCGTGATCGCCCTGATCGTGCTGGCCCTGCTCTACAGCAGCAAGGCGAAGCAGTTCTTCAACTGAGCTGACGGCTGTGTCGGAGGAGCCGCCGCGTCAGTTCACCCAT
>JAPLBU010000188.1:3749-5564 GCA_026392575.1 Actinomycetota bacterium
CCTCTCGAGCGGTCAGGCGGTCCGCATAGGGAGCCAGGCGCGATGCCATCACCGCACCAGCGGCGTCGAGCAGCCCGCTCGCATTGGTGGTCAGGAACGGCAGCAACTCGGTGTCCGCGCCGTAGGTGGCCGAGACGATCGACCGGAGCAGCGGATGGCGCTGTGCCTGCGTGAGCACCGCCTCCGTCGCCGCCCGCACGGACGCGACCGCATCACCCTCGTGGGCATCAAAAGCCGTCTCGACCACGACGAGGAAGCCGTCGAGCTCACTCATCACCATCGCCTCGGCGAGCGCGGGCTTGGCGCCGACCTCGTTGTAGACCGTCTGCCGGCTCACGCCCACGTCATCCGCAAGGCGAGCCATCGTGACAGCCGACCAGCCCTCGGCGACCGTGATGTCGACCGCCGCATCGATGACCCGCTGTCGCAGTGCCGTCCCACGACGCACCGCCGTCACCGTCATGCGTCGAGCTCGATGACGAAGTCGCCCTTCTCGCGAACCCCGCAGTCCGGGCAGCACCAGGCGTCGGGCACCGCCGACCACGGTGTGCCGGCAGGCAGACCCTCGCGCGGATTGCCCCGCCCGACGTCATACGCGTACCCGCAGCCGGGGCAGGTCGCCCGACGCACATCCACGACAGCAGCGGTAAGGCCACGGCCATCGGAGCAGCGGTCGGCGGCGGGTAGGCGGTGAGAACGCGCGCGCGCTTGCGGGGTGCGATGTTCGCGCGGCTCATATCGCCGCCGACGTGCGCGAGCACCTTGGGGTCCATCACGCGGCGCCAGGCAGGCGGCACCAGCGCCAGCAGGATCATGCCCGCATAGCCGGTCGGCAGTGCAGGCGCACGGTCATCATCACGCAGCGCCTGATAGCGCCGGGTCGGATTCGCGTGATGGTCACTGTGCCGCTGCAGGTGATACAGCAGCACATTCGTGGCGACATCGTTCGAGTTCCAGCTGTGCCACGGCTCAACGCGCTCGTAGCGCTCCTTGCCCGGCACACCCACGATCTGCCGCAGCATGCCGTAGTGCTCGAGGTAGTTCACCGCCTCGAGCAGCGTGATGCCGATGAACGCCTGGATGAGCAGGTACGGCAGGATCCCCACGCCCAGCCACAGGATCATCACCGCCCAGAGCAGCACGGACATGAGCCACGCATTCAGCACATCGTTGCTGATGCGAAGCGGCCCACGACCCCGCAAGCCGAGTCTGCGCTTCTCCAGTCGCCACGCACTCGCCAGCGAGCCGAACACCGTGCGCGGCCAGAAGGAGTAGAAGCTCTCGCCCACGCGGCTGCTGGCCGGATCCTCCGGTGTCGCAACGCGAACGTGATGACCGCGATTGTGCTCGATGTAGAAATGCCCGTAGCCGCTCTGCGCAAGAGCAATCTTCGCCAGCCAGCGCTCGTGCTCCTCGCGCTTGTGCCCGAGTTCGTGCGCTGTATTGATGCCAAGCCCCGCGATGAACCCCGTCGTGACGGCGAGCCCGACCTTGTCGACGACGGACACGTCCGATGCAGCGATGAACCAGAACGCTGCGGCGAACCCGGCGTACTGGATGGGCAGGAACAGGAAGGTCAACCATCGGTAGTAGCGATCAGCCTCGAGCGCCGGAATGAGATCGTCGGGCGGGCTTGAGCGGTCGAGTCCTGCCAGCGCATCGATGACCGGAACCAGGCCAAGGATCACGATCGGGCCGATCCAGAACCAGACCCCCCAGCCCGTCCAGGTGGACAGGCCGATCGCGGCGAACGGCAGCGCCGGCATCAGCAGGGCGACCAGCCACAGATAGCGCTTGCGATCGGTCCAGTCCATG
>JAPLBU010000224.1 GCA_026392575.1 Actinomycetota bacterium
CGGCCGGCCGTCGACCTCGACCATGACGTCGATCATGCGCTCACGAGCCCGCTTCTCCATTGCCATCTCGTTCAGGGCCCACGTCGCGTGAACGACCTCGCCGCCGACGAGCAGCCGGATGTCGAGGGTCATGCGCTCCTCGACGACCCAGCGCCGATGCAGGATGGCGTTCACCACTGCGCTGAGGTCCTCCGGCTCGGATTCCGCGAGAAAGCCCACGTGTCCGAGGTTCACGCCGAACAGCGGTGCCTCACTGGCACGGGCGCGCTCGGCGGCCCGCAGGACGGTTCCGTCGCCGCCGAGGACAACCACGACATCGGCACCGTCGGCCGCATGCTCGTCGGATGCCACCACGTGGACGCCGGGCGCAAGATCGACGTCGCCATGCTCAGTGAGGTCGTCGCGGTCGGCATCCGTGATGACCACCTCGACCCCGGCGCTCGCGAGCGCCTCCACGACCGAGGACAGCACCGCTCGCGCCTGTCCGCTGCGCGGATTGACCACGAGCAGCACACGCCGCGTGGCAGCGCCGTCGGTCATTGCGGTCCCTCCGTCACGGCCCGGGCGATGGCCCGGTCCAGGGTGTCGTCGGACAGTCCGATGCGCCCGTCCACCCCCATCCTGCCTGCTGCCCGCCCCAACCAGAGGAAGTACTCGACGTTTCCACTCGGCCCGGGCAGGGGACTCGGGGCGACGTCGACCACCGTGAGCCCCAGAGCCATGGCCGCCCGCGCCACCCCCAGTACGGCCGACACCCGCAGCAGGGGGTCGCGCACGACACCATCACCAACCGCTGCACGCCCCACCTCGAACTGCGGCTTCACCATCAGGACGAAGTCGGCGTCCGGCGTGGCGACCTCGGCGAGCGCTGGCAGCACCAGCCCCAACGGAATGAACGACAGGTCGGCGACCACCAGCGATGGTCGCCACGGCAGATCGGCAGCCGTGATCGAGCGGACGTTGGTGCGCTCGATCACCGTCACGCGCGGATCGGTGCGCAGCGACCAGGCCAGCTGCCCGTAGCCGACGTCGACCGCCAGCACGCGGGCAGCGCCGCGCTGCAGCAGCACCTGCGTGAATCCTCCTGTCGATGCCCCGGCATCGAGGCAGTCGCGGCCCTCGACCGAGACATCGGAGAAGGCCTCGAGGGCTCCGATGAGCTTGTGGGCGCCGCGTGAGACGTAGCCGTCGCCGGGGTCCCCCTCGGACACGACGATCGGGTCGGCCTCCTCCACCTGGGTCGCGGACTTCGTTGCCACCCCGCCGCGGACGCGAACCGAGCCCGCATCGATCAACTCGCGGGCGTGCTCACGCGACCTCGCCAGACCTCGCCGGACGAGCTCAGCGTCGAGCCGTCGACGGGCCACAGTGCCCCTCCCGGGGGGTCAGGATCCGGACGGAGTGTCGAGATCAGTCAGGGTCGCGCGGAGCTGCTGGTGGACCTGATCGAACACCGCGGCATGCTGGTGGACATCGTCCGGATCCAACTGCGCGAGCAGGTCGAGTGCGGCATCCACGCGGTGCTCACCGGTCGGCTCCCAGACGGCGAGGACCAGGTCCTGATCTTCGACCTCTTCAAGCAGGAGCACCTCGTCGTCCTCGAGCACGGTCTCGACGTCGACGCTGTCGGACGGGCCGGGAAGGTCGCTCATGCGCCGGCCGACTCGTCAACGATGATCTTCTTCTTTTTCTTCTTCACCGGCTCCTCGACAACGCCGGCTGGCGGCACCGCTGCATCGGCCGGGGCCGGCACCGATTCGGCGGTCACGTCAACTGGTGCCGGCTCGGGCTGCGCCGGGTAGGTCTGGGCTGCGCGCGCTGGGGTCGCCGACCCTGCCGCAGCAGTGGCCGTCTCAAGGTCGGCCAGCTGCTTCTCGAGCCGCTGCACGTGTCGGCGCAAGGCCGCGAGCTCGTCCTCGCGCACGAAGCCCATCCGGCCGACGGCGCGGTCGACCTCTGCGCGGATCATTCCGACGAGCATCTCGCGGTTGTTGCGGCTCGTGCTGACGAGGTCATCGGCCAGTTCCTGCACCTGACCCATCATCTCCGGGGCGGGCATGGCCTTCGCCGAGAGGGACATCCCCTGGGACAGCAGGCCGGTGCCGACCTCCTTGGCCTTCGCGGTGGTCGCGTGGGTCGCGAGATAGACCTTCTTCGTGTACGCGATGCGCGAGGCGACCCGGCTCTTGATCGCCGCCCGGTACGCCGCCAGCGCCTTGACCTCCTGCGCGTA
>JAPLBU010000091.1 GCA_026392575.1 Actinomycetota bacterium
ATGCACTCGCCGGACCCCAGCCCGCCTCGTTGTGGCCCCGCATCTGCACGCACACGCTCTGCCCCGAGGCCAGGTCGTAGACGATCGCGAAGCTCAGCGCCGGAGCCGACACCCACTCCCCTGTGGTGGATGTACGGAACTCGTACTTGTCTGCCGCGCATCCGTTGTCGGCACCGGCAGCCGCAACCACGTCGACTGTCGCTGCGCCGCTTGTGCCGCCCGGGCTGACCGACGTCACCGACGGTGCGCCTGGCTTCGCACAGAACCGCAGCATGACGAACCCATCCCTGCCGTTGACATAGCCACTTGCCGTGACAGTGGGGTCGAAGCCGTGCCCGCCCTCGGAACCGTTGGCGGCGTCGAATGACGACGACAGCAGATCCGGGCCGTTCGACCAGGACGCGCCCTGCGCACCGCCATGCGGGCCTTCGCCCACCACCGACGGGTTCGCTGGCCACACCGTCGACCCCGCCACCGGGAACGTGGAGCCGGCAGTCACGCCCTGCACGAACGCGGCACCAGTAACCCGGTCGGTCACCGGCAGTGGACTCCAATCAGCCGCAAAGCCGTCGCCACCACCGCCACCACCCGCCAGCAGCGTCGCGAGGCTGCCCGTCTTAGCGACCGCGCTCCAGCCACCACCCAGCCCGTACCACGTGAACGGGGCAGCACCGCTCGGCGAGTAGAACCACGACTTGCCGCCTGCCCCGACCAGCACGTCCATCGTGCTCACGGAACTGACATCGGCGATACCACTCACGGCCGCACCGTTGCCGCCGGCCAGGTAGGCGCCATCGGCGGTCTGGCCGAAGCCACCACCAGCCCCGACCACCTCGATGCGCGCGATCTCCGCATCGTCGGGCACCGTCACCCGCGCAAGTCCGACCTGCGTGCACAGCACCGTGTCGCCCAACTTCGGGGTCGTCGGCGTGCAGGCGCCGCCTGCCGCAGTGGAGGGCGCCACAGCCGTTGAAGCCCTGGTGAAGGTGATGACCACGTGGCCGCTATTGCCTACTCCCTCATCGGTGAAGCCACCCCACGTGTTCGACGTGACCGTGCCAGTCAAGGGAGCGAAGGACCTCCCAGCATCCCCGGCCGTGCTGGCCTGCGACTTGCTCGTCGAGGCCGTGCCCGCGCCACCTGATGCCTGCGACTCCCAGCCAGGCGCGGGCGTGCCCACGTGCCCTTCCGCGCCCGCCGAGTTGATGGCAAGACGACCAGGGCTCATGAGGCACTCACCGAACATGAAGGGAATGCCAGCGAAATGGCCGCAGAAAGCCGCGTTCGGAGCACTGATGGTGTAACCGCCACCGCCACCGCCTGAGGCAGCGATCAATGCGCCGCCTTGACCGTCTGGGCCAACTTCCTGCACAGCGGTGTAGCCACCGCCGGGCCTACTGCCCAGCTGGTCGGGTCTGCCACCCTGCCCCACCGTCACGACGATCGTCGAAGCTGCCGTCACCGGTTCGACACCGGAACCGGGGAGTTGCACGCGGGCACCGGCTCCTCCCGGCACGCCGTTAAGAGGAGCGCCGTCGCCTCCGCGGAGGTCCAAAGCCGTAAGCGTGTAGCCAGTGGGCACATCGATCTGTTGGATGCCTGGCGTCGTGCACGTCGTGACGATCTTCGATCCCGACGTCTTCGACTCGCAGTTGCCCGTGCGGCCCAACACCTTGGCCACCTTGACGTCAACACTGGCCGAGGCGGACACGCCCGCCTGCGTCGCCGTCACTGTGACGGTCACCAGCGGGGTCTTGACCGTCGGCGTCCCCGTGATCACACCGGTTTCCGCGTCAAGTGCCAGGCCGGCAGGCAACGTGCCACTCGTCACCTTGAACGTCGGGGCAGAGCCCTTGGTCGAACCCGGGAAGCCGCTGGGCGTGAACGTCACCGGCGCGATGCGCAAGCCGGTGCTCGCATTGACCGATGCCGTCGACGCGGCCAGGTTCGGACACGGACTTGCCGAGTAGAGAGCCGAGTGGAACGGGTACCCGTCGTTGACCGATGGGCAGATCGACCAGACCTGAGCCGGACTCCAGCCGTCCGTGATCTTCCAGCCGACGTCGGCGAACGTGGGCTGCGAGGTCATCTGCCCGGTCGTGCGTGCAAGCCCGACGCCGTTGCTCTTGACCTTCGACGTGCTGCTGTCCCAGAAGGTGTCATTGACCGTCTCGCCAGCGCTATATCCGATAATTGGGCCCGTGTAGCCGGAACTGCTGATGGCGCCGGTGCTGTAACTGTTGGTGATGCTCGCGGTCGAGGTGGTGGAGACGCCGGCCAAGCCACCAGCTGTCGGCGTCAAGGTCCCGCCCAGCGCCGAGACGCTCGCGCGGGCGAAGCTGTTGGCGATCGACGACGTCCCGTTGAGGCTACCCACCAGTCCACCCACGAGCGAGTTGCCGGTCACCGCCCCTGTCGCCGACGACTCGGTCACCCGCGTCGAGCCCGCGGCAAAGCCCACCATCCCGCCGACCGCGGTCTTGCCGGAGATGGAGGCATCCCGCAGGGACACCCCCCTGATCGTCGCTCCGTTCGCGTAGCCGATGAATCCGGTCCGCGCCAACGTCGGCGCGGAGACGGTCAGGTGGGAGATCACCTTCCCCCGGCCGGCGTACGTCCCGGTGAAGGGTGTCGAAGACGAGCCGATCGACTCCAGCCATGTGCAGCCGGCCATGTCGATGTCATCAGTCTGCTTGAACGACTTCGACCAGGATTTCTTGTGTCCGACGATCCAGTTCAGGTTGGCCGCCGACGTCAGTTGGTAGGGATCCGCATCCGTTCCCTCGCCCGTTGGCGCGGTGACGGGGCAGGTACCGGTAACCGGCGCCCCTTCCTCGATGGCGAAGGTCACCTCAACCCACTTCTGGACCGTCATGCTGTCGTAGCCCACGAAGCGCGTTGTCGTGTCGCCGGCGGCGGTGGGAGTGCCGCTGATCACCCATGTGCCCGGGTTGCTGCCGGCCGCGATGGTCAGCCCGCTCGGAAGCGCGCTGCCCTGGATGGGGACGACGCCTATTGGGGAATAGCCCACGGCTGTGATCGTCACCGGCGTTATCGGCTTGCCCTTGGCACCACTAATCGCTGTCGTCGACGCAACGAGCGACAGTTCACCGATGACCGACACCGTGCCGCCCCAGAAGTTGGTCACGTAGACACGGCCATTCGGGGCCACACCCACACCCACTGGGCCGACACCCACCATGATCGTTGACACGACCGCATTCGACGCCGCATCGATCACCGACACCGATCCGCCACTGAAGTTGGCCACATACACCCGACCATCCGGCGCCACCGCCACACTCCTCGGGTTGTCCCCCACCGTGATCGTCGACACCACCGCATTCGACGTCGCATCGATCACCGATACTGAATCGCCATCGCTGTTGGCCACATACACCCGACCATTCGCCACCGCTACACCCCGTGGGCCGAACGGTGCCGTGATCGTCGACACCACCGCATTCGACGTCGCATCGATCACCGACACCGATCCGGTCCCGGTGTTGGCCACATACACCCGGCCATTCGCCACCGCCACACCCGTCGGCTCATCCCCCACCGTGATCGTCGACACCACCGCATTCGACGTCGCATC
The DNA here is from genome assembly GCA_026392575.1 of Actinomycetota bacterium. GTDB lineage: Bacteria > Actinomycetota > Actinomycetes > S36-B12 > S36-B12 > UBA10649. The sequence continues at coordinate 3,599 of JAPLBU010000091.1, forward strand.
GATCACCGACACCGATTCGCTGCTCAAGTTGGACACGTACACTCGACCATCCGGCGCCACCGCCACACCCCTCGGGTGGGGCCCCACCCCGATCGTCGACACCGCATTCCCGTTTGCCGGATCGATCACCGACACCGATCCGCCGCTAGAGGCCACGTACACTCGGCCATCCGGCGCCACCGCCACACCAAACGGGTAGTAGCCCTTAGCCAGCGCGATCGTCGACAGGACCCGCGGCCCGGTGCCACCGACCGGGAGCGAGTCGTTCGGGCTCGGCATCGGGCGTCGGGCAGGTTCCCGGTCTGTCGCGATCTGCGCTGACGCAGCCGGCCCGGCAACTACACCGGCCGCGAGGACGGACACGACCAGGACCAGGGTGGAGACCATCGACACCAGCCGCTGAGCGCGCACGCCGACTCCGTTTCAGCGCTCCCGCACGGCAGCGATGCCACAGGGAACCACGGCCACGCCCCGCATCAGGCACCCGGCGACCCGAAACAGCCAAACATGGTTGTTTCCGACACATGGCTGCCGCGAGGCGATTGACCGAGTCCCATATTCTGCACATACTTATGTACATGTCTCGGAACATCGCCCTCGCTCAGGTGCGCCAGGACCTGTCCGGTCTCGTCGAGGAAGTAGCCACCACCCACGAGCGCGTCGTGGTCACCCGACATGGCGAGCCAGCGGCCGTGCTCATCTCGGTGGATGACCTGGGGGCCCTTGAAGAGACCCTCGAGATCCTCGCCGACGCCGAGCTCGTGTCCGCAATCCAGCACTCACTGCAGTCCACGAAGCGCTACACGATGGACGAGGTGCGCAGTCAGCTGACCAAGCGGTCCCTCGCGTGACCTACACGGTCACTTTCACTGGCGGCGCGTTGCGCGATCTCGAGTCGATGCCGGGGCCGATCGCCTGGGCCGTCCTCGCCTTCTGCGACGGTCCCCTGGCCGAGAACCCGCACCGGGTCGGCAAGGCCTTGCGCAATCAACTGGCTGGCCTGCATTCCGCACGTCGTGGCGAGTACCGAGTGATCTACCGGATCGATGATTCCGTGGTCACCGTCGACGTGATCCGCGTCCGCCATCGTGGTCAGGCCTACCAAGGCCAGCCACGCTAGAGCGGAAAGACGGCGGTTTCCGACACATGGACACCGCGCATGCCATGGGCGCCCGACCGGATAATGCGAACGTGGCTACCCGCGTGCTTGTCGTCGAGGACGACGGTTTCACCCGCATGCTGCTGCGCGGGCAGCTGGAGCAATTGGGCTACGAGGTGGTCGCGGACACGGGGGCGGCCGCCGAGGCCCTCGACGCTGCGATCTCGCTTCGGCCCGACGTCGCTCTGCTCGACCTCGACCTCGGCCGCGGGCCAACGGGGATCGACGTGGCCTACGGCCTGCGCCGCCAGCTGCCGACCATCGGCCTGGTCATGCTCACCAGCTACGCCGACACACGACTCATCGGCGAGCAGCGCGGCCTACCCCCTGGCGGACTCGCCCTGGTGAAGCGCACGCTGGAGGATGCAGCGATCCTCGATGCCGCCCTGCGCATGGCGGTCGACCCGTCGACCCGGCTCGAGCTCGCATCGCTCCTGCCCGTCTCCCAGGCCACCCTGCTCAGCGACGGGCAGGCGGAGATCCTCCGCCTCGTCGCGCACGGCTTCTCCAATGCGGAGATCGCCCGCCGGCGTCACCTCAGCGAGTCGGCGGTGGTCAAGGCCGTGGGACGACTCGTCGACCAGCTCGGCCTCACCACGCAGAGCGGCGACAACCAGCGCGTGCTCCTGACCCAGGCGTACTTCGCTCTCACTGGGACGACGAGCGGTCGACGTGACTAGCCGGCAGCTGTGGACCCCGGGCGCGTGGCTGGCCATCGCCGCGTGGCTGCTGTGGTCGGTGCCGTCGATGGTGACGCCCGGCATGACGGTCGACGATCTTGCCATCGCCTTCCTGATCGGGGTGCTGGCCCTGATCGTCGCAGCGATCTTCGGCATCGGCATCCACGCGATCCTGAACACCGCGCATGTGGCCGAGGGGCGCCTGGTTCTGGTCGCCGTGCACGCCACGATGGGTGCTGCGGCCGGCCTGACGATCGTCCTGGTCGGACAGGCGGCCGGACTCGCCGACGCAATGCCGGCGGTTGCGCGCGTGCTGGTGTCAGCGATCGTCACCGCCTGGTTCCTCGACGCGATGCTGTCCCTCGACACCACGCGTGATGCACTTGCCGAGCAGCGGGAGATCCTCCTCGCACATGGAGCTGGCGCCGGCCCGGGCTGAGATCAGCGCACAGCTCGCTCTCCTCGACAGGACGCCAACGCTCCAGGAGTGGCCCACCGGTGCGTCGCCCCTGCACGACGTCGCGCATGACAGCGTCCGCCAGCTAGTTGCATTGCTCGATGCTCCTGCCGCCACGCAGCCCCCTCGGATCGGGCCGTGGGGCATGGTCGTGGCGATCGCCCGGACTCAGCCCTTCCACCCAGTGCCGCTCTCAGCGATCTACATTCTCGTCACCCTCCCGATCTTCTGGGAGGACTTCGAAGCAGCCGTTGCCGTCACGGGAGCTGCCATCGGCGTCGCTCTCATCTTCGCGATCACCCTGGCGGCCAATGCCCTCATGCGTCGTTCCGGGATGCGCCATGCCGAGGTGTTCTTCGCGACCATCGTGGTGCTGCAGGTGCCTGGCATCGTCGTTGCCATAGCCGACGGGACCATCGGACAGGTCTCCGCTGTCGCGAACCTCGCGATCGGCTGGATCGTCAGCTTCACCGTCGTCCTCGTGACCTCCGGTGTCGGGTCGTGGCATCAGCGCCAGGTCAGCGCGCAGGCTGCTTTCCGCGAGCAACTCGACGAGGAGCGCGTGACGACCCTCGCGCGCGGTCGACTGGGCGCACTTGTCGCACGCGATGCCGCCCGCACCCTGCACGGCCCGGTGCAGGCACGGCTGGCTGCCTGCGCCGTGGCGATCGACGCGGCAGTGCGGGCACGCGATGTCGAGGCCTACGCCGCCGCCCTGTTGCAGGCACAGGAGATCCTGCATGCTCCGCTCACTGTCGATTCCCAGCGCCTCAACGAACGCACGGTTGATGAGGTGCTGACAGGTGTTGTCGGGTTGTGGCGAGGGCTCGTCGAGATCTCCGTCGTCGTCGACCCGCGGGTCGCAGCCTGCGCCGGCGCGACGGCCTACGGCGTCGAGCGCGTCATCGAGGAAGGTGTGACCAACGCCGTCCGGCATGGCAGCGCAACCGAGATCGTCATCGAGGCCCGGCCCGATGGCGCACGCATCGCTGTCGTCGTCACCGACAACGGGACCGGACCGGGCGACGGCGCACCCGGCCTCGGATCCACTTACCTCGACGAGATCACCGAGAGCCGCTGGTCACTCGAGCCGGCAATCGGTGGTGTCGGCAGCTCTCTCACCGCACTCGTTACCCGTGGAACTCCTCGAGGATGAAGATGCGTACGGGCCGATCGGTGATGCGAGCGCGGTAGGCCTTGAAGCCGCGGTACGCCAGGATCGCCCGGTCCCACACGCGCTCGCGCTCCTCGTCGGTCGCGTGCCGCGCGATGACGTCGACGCTGCGATCGCGGTAGGTCACGCGCGCATGTGGGTCGGCCTCGAGGTTGATCGCCCACGCGGGGCTGCGCGGCTGGGCGAAGTTCGTGCCGAGCACGGCGATGTCGTCGTCGATAGGCGTGCCCATCACGGGCATCGTCCGTGTGAGGCCCGACTTCGCACCGGTGGTCGTCAGCATGATCACCGGCAGTCCGGTCACGACGCCAGGAACCGTCACCCGGCCGTCCGTCCAGCGGTAGAGCGGACGGTCGAGCCGGTAGAGGGACTTCTGGAACAGCCACGACCCGGGCTTGGTCGCGCCCACCACCTGCATGCCGCGCTGGACGGGGTTCGGGAGGGGCGCCCGGTACTCGAGGACGCTCTGCAGACGTCGCCACCCTCGCCGTCGCCGGCATCGCCATTGCGATCGCCAGCCCCGCCTCCGCCACTCCCCTGCGGGTCCAGCCCAGCAACGGGAAGTGGGGTGGCACGCACTCATCGCTCGCGTGCAACTCGATGCCGGCCCCCGAATCCTCCAGCAATGCGAACCCGGGTGGCCTGACCTGCCCCGACGCGAACATCGCTCATGACGAGGAGACGCTGGCCTTCACCCTGGCCGCGCGCCACATCACCAAGATGTCCTTCGATATCGAGATCCAGTGCCTGACATCACCCGATGGCACCAATCCGCCGATGTGGGAGGGCACGGTCATGAGCTACCGCCCGACCACCTTCGGCTACACGGCGAGCAGTGGCTCGACGGCGATCCCGGCCAGCGGCCTGATGCGCATCCAGTTCCCGGTCGAGGAGACCTTCGGCTACCCAGCCGGCACCGTGCAGGCCACGTTCGACTTCCGCCGCGCGAAGCCCAGGGTCGCGGCCTTCTACAAGGGCAGCTTCACCGATCCCGCCGACGGGACCTGGGTGTCGTGCTACTCGACGGCGAATGCCCCGAGCGTCTTCAGCGTCCAGAAACTCGGTCGGTAGCGACGCTTCAGCG
>JAPLBU010000191.1:0-606 GCA_026392575.1 Actinomycetota bacterium
GGCGCCAGCCTCGACCCGGACGAGTTTGTGGGGATCGTGCGGTTCCGGCTCCATCCGCCGGAGCTGGTGTCCTGACCTCATTGCACGGGGCGATTCGTTGCCGGGCCGGCCAACCGTCTATTCTCTACAGGTCCGGTCGGCAGACTGGACGCATCGACCCTGGGAGTCCCGAATGATCACAGCGCTCACAATCGCGCTGGCCGTGATCCTCGTGATCACGAGCGTCCTGCTGGTCGTACTGATCCTGCTGCACCGCGGCAAGGGTGGCGGCCTGTCCGACCTCTTCGGTGGCGGTGTCAGCTCGTCGATCGGCGGCTCATCCGTCGCTGAGAAGAACCTCGATCGCCTCACCGTCGGGCTGGGCCTGGTCTGGGCGGCGTGCATCGTCGCCGTCGGCCTGCTGGTCAGCACCGCGGCATAACCGGAAGGCTTGATACATGGCTGGTGGCAGTGCGATTCGTGGTAGCCGGGTAGGCGCCGGGCCGATGGGCGAGGCCGAGCGCGGCGAGGCGGCCCCTCGGATGTGGGTGTCCTTCTGGTGCTCACGTGGCCACGAGTCCAAGCCCAGCTTCGCGGCCGACGCGGCCATCCCGGAGGAGTGGGACT
>JAPLBU010000191.1:690-1135 GCA_026392575.1 Actinomycetota bacterium
AGGTGAAGGAGCGCCGGTCCGACAAGGACGGGGCGGCCATCCTCGACGAGGCCCTGCAGAAGCTCCGCGGCGGAGTCTGATTCTGCGCCGAACGGCCCGGTGTGGTCGAGTTCAGCACGCTGAACTCGAACACACCGGGCCGTTCGCGTGTCAGGAAGCTAGGCGCTGGGGCGGCCGAGGCCGCTCGGCAGCTTGCCGGCCGCTGCCTCGTCAAGAAGGACCAGCGTGCGATCGCGCCCTCTGACCCCCGCTGCCGGCACCTGGTAGACCCCGGCACCCTCAGTGAGCGCCAGGTGCACGGCGCCAGCCTTCTCCGCGCCGGCGGCGATCAGCCACACCTCGCGAGCGGCATTGATGGTGGGCAGGGTCAGGGTCACTCGCACGGGCGGTGGCTTCGGGGCTCCGCGAACCGCCGTGACCGAGCGCATGTCGTGCAGCGCCGGCT
>JAPLBU010000191.1:1141-1746 GCA_026392575.1 Actinomycetota bacterium
ATGTCCATGGTGGGAGCAGGCCCGTGATCCTCGGGCCGGGCGGCACGGGCAAGAGCCAGGGCGTAGGCGTCGGCGGCCGAGTCGACATCCGGCGAGGCATCAGGTCCCAGCATCGGGTGGACGCGGGACGGGTCGACAGGAACATGATCGAGCAGGGCAGCCCGCGCACCCGTCTCGTTCCGCTCCGGATCACCCTCGGGTAGGTAGCGCTCATCGCCCCACCAGATATCGATCCTGCTCCAGTCGACGGCGTCACAGCCTCGGCTGGCGGTCACGGCTGCCAGGGCAGCTGTGCCGATGCGGCCGCCCGTCAGGCACAGATGCGCATGACCGGTCGAGTCCAACCGCTCCACGAGCGTCGTGATCAACCGCGCGGCCACGGCGTCGGCGAGCGCATCCACGTCCGGGTGTCGAAGGATCTCGACTGGGCTCACGTGCTGGACACCCGACTGATGACCTCGCCGTACACCTCGTCCGGATCGAGCCGACGGAGCTCCTCGGCGAGGAGCTCAGCGAGGTCGCGGCGGGGGAGCGAGACCCGGGAGTCGGGCGAACCCGGTCGAGACAGGACGGCCGTGGTGCCATCGGTGCGGTTGACGCGGATC
>JAPLBU010000392.1 GCA_026392575.1 Actinomycetota bacterium
CTGGATGGCGAAGTCGGACTGCGACGCGTTGAAGTCCGCTGCGCAAGCCGAGATGAACGGGAACGGGAAGGAAGCCCCGCCGCCACTGATGGTGTTGGCCGCCTGGGCCGGGACAGCGAGGGCAACCGTCGAGGCGGCGACCGCAGCGCTGGCCAGAATCGCGAATGTGCGACGCACTGGTAGCTCCTTAGTAGATGTTGGTGTCAACACCTTGAACGTAGATTCCGTCCGTGACGCGTTGGTGCGGATTCGGTTGCTCACTGCCGACTTCTGGGTGAACAATCCGTGCCCCGGTGAACACAGGGTTAACCGAAGCGGCCATTTACGTAGTCGAGCGTCCGCTGATCCTGCGGATTGCCGAAGATCTCGGTCGTGGGCCCCTGCTCGATCACATGTCCGGGGGTGCCATCGGTGGAGAGGAAGAAGGCCGTGTTGTCCGCAACGCGAACGGCCTGCTGCATGTTGTGGGTCACGATGATGATGGTGATCTCGCTGGACAGCTCGCGGATCGTCTCCTCGATCTTCAGCGTGGAGCCCGGGTCAAGCGCTGAGCACGGCTCGTCCATCAGAAGGACGGACGGGTTCACCGCGAGGGCCCGCGCGATCACGAGGCGCTGCTGCTGGCCACCGGAGAGATCGCCCGCCGCGTGGTTCAGGCGGTCCTTGACCTCATTCCAGAGGCCGGCCGCCTTCAGGGTGTGCTCGACGATGTCGTCGTGATTCGAGCGCTTCAGGCCCGAGAGCTTGAGACCGGACAGCACGTTCCCGCGGATCGTCATGCTGGGGAAGGGGTTCGGCTTCTGGAAGACCATGCCGATCTTGAGCCGGATGTGCACCGGATCGACCTCGGGCGCGTAGATGTCGTTGCCCTCGTAAAGGACCTCGCCGGCCAACGCCGCGCTCGGGATGAGTTCGTGGAGGCGGTTCAGCGTGCGGATGAACGTCGACTTGCCGCAGCCCGACGGCCCGATCAGCGCCGTGACCGTGTTCTTCGGGAAGGCGATGCTCACTCCCTCGAGGACCTTGCGCTTGCCGAACCACACGCTGACGTCCCGCGCCTCCATCTCGGTGGCCGAGGCAGCGCCGCGCATGGCAATCTCCTTCTCGAGTTCCTGCACGTCCTCGATCTTCACGTCGTCGAACTCAGCGGTGGACATTGTTACCTACTCTCTACTTACCCGGTCGCTTGGCGGACAGCATCCGCGTCAGCGTGAACAGGATCGCAACAAGGACCATCAGGGTCAAGGCCGCTCCCCAGGCGCGGATGACAGCGTCCGGGTAGGGCTGCGCGACGTTGTCGAAGATGTATGTGGGCAGTGCACTGATCGGATCCGAGAAGGGATTCAGCACCGTCTTGTCGTTCTTCAGCGCGGTGAGGAGCAAGGGGGCTGTCTCGCCCACGACGCGAGCCACGCCCAGGATCGCCGCCGTGATCATGCCCGTCTTCGCCGCCGGCACCACGACCTTGAGCACGACTCGCGCTCGGGTGGATCCCAGCGCCAGCGCGCCCGTACGAAGCTCATCGGGAACGAGCTTGAGGACTTCCTCGGCCGTCCGGGCGACTGTCGGCAGCATGAGGATCGCGTAGGCGAGCCCAGCGGCGAACGCACTCTGGTTCAACGCACCCGTGAGGATAAGGGTCGTCAGGATGAAGAGGCCGGCGACGACGGACGGCACGCCGCTCATCGCCTGCACGAAGAAGCGCACGTACGGCACCGCCCGGCCGCGCACCTCGGTGATGTAGATCGCGGTCATCACGCCGATCGGCACCGCGATGAGGGCAGAGATCCCCACGATCAGGATCGTGCCCAGGACCGCGTGTCCAAG
>JAPLBU010000118.1 GCA_026392575.1 Actinomycetota bacterium
CCGGTCGGCGGAGCGCTGGTGGTGTTCGGCGCAGCCACCGCACAGGGGCTCATCAGACCGCCGCGATTCGCCCGCGGCTAGCGCATCGGCAAGAATGGCGTAGCCATGAGCCTTCCTCCCGTCGACACCGACGTCCTCGTCGTCGGGGCCGGCCCCGCCGGCTCCGCCACGGCGGCATGGGCGGCACGTGCCGGGCTCGACGTGACTCTGGTCGATGCTGAGACCTTCCCCCGCGACAAGCCGTGCGGTGATGGACTCACCCCGCGAGCCATCCTCGAGCTCGACGAACTCGGCCTGAGCCCCTGGCTCGAGGGCCGCGCGCGCAACTGGGGGCTGCGCGCAGCAGGATTCGGGCAGGAGCTGTACCTGCCGTGGCCGGGCGGCTCACTTCCGAGTACCGGCGGTGCCGCGCCGCGCATGGAGCTCGACGCAGCCATCCGGCAGGTCGCACTCGATGCAGGTGTCTCGGCTCTCGAGGCCCACCGTGCCGTCGATGTGCGGATCGAGGGCGGCCAGGTGCGGGGGGTCGTCTTCTCCACCGGATCAGGCCGCGGTGCAGAGCGGCGCGAGATCACCTGCCGCCGGCTCGTGGTCGCCGACGGTGCCAAATCGCAGCTCGGACGGCAACTCGGCCGCACCTGGCATCGCAGCACGGCATACGGAGTAGCTGCCCGCGCGTACATCACGTCGGGTCGCTCTGATGATCCATGGATCTCGTCCCATCTGGAACTGCGCGGCGAGGATGACGAGATCCTGTCGGGCTACGGCTGGGTGTTCCCACTCGGTGATGGTGAGGTCAACGTCGGCGTCGGGACCCTCGCGACCGAGCGACGTCCTGCCGATGTGAACCTGCGCGGGCTGCTGGCCCACTACGCGCAGTCGCAGCGCGAGTCCTGGCAGTTCGAGGGCGACATCCGGGCACCGTGGTCGGCACTGCTGCCGATGGGCGGTGCCGTGAGCGGTGTTGCCGGACCGAACTGGCTGCTCGTGGGCGATGCGGCCGGCTGCGTCAATCCACTCAACGGCGAGGGCATCGACTACGGCCTCGAAACCGGACGCCTCGCAGCGCACCTGCTGGCCGACACGGTCCCGAATCCGTCACTGAACTACACGACCCAATGGGCACCTCTGCTGCGTCATCGCTACGGCACCGCATTCTCGATCGCCCGCCGACTGGCGGGGTTCCTCACTGTGCCGGGCCTGCTGCCGACGCTCGGACCGGTGGGCATGCGGTCGCGGTCGCTGATGACGGTGGCGCTGCGGGTGATGGGCAACCTCGTGACCCCGGAGGACTCAGACACTGTTGCGCGACTGTGGCGCACGGCGGGTCGCACGAGCATGCGGTTCGATGACCGGCCGCCGTTCAGCTGAATCGTCCTGCGGCGTGTCCTACTCGGTCAGCCAGGTGATGGCCTCGGCGCGGTCGCGGAAGACCCGGATGGACAGGCCGCGGTTCGCGCCGAGGGTCTCCCAGAACCCAACCGCCACGGCGGCTGTGACGTCCGCCGGCTTGATGAGTGCCTGCCGGAACCGGTCCGCGACCCCGAGGCCGTTGAGCGCATCGGCCAGCGGGCTCAGGTTGGTGATCGGAGGGGTCCACAGCAGTTCGGTGCAGTCGGTCAGCACGTTCCAGACGTCGAGTTGCGCGGCCATCAACAGGATGTCGTGCACCGCCTCGTCGGCGGCCTCCTTGGTCACCCGGCCGAAGAACTGCGCCTCGATGATCGGGTAGTCGGGCATCAGAGCCGGCCCAGAAGCACCCATGGCGCACCTCCTCGAACCCCCGTGCGGGACACGCTACGCGCCGCATGCTGAGTGCGCCATCCCACGGAGGGTCAGGAACTGAAGTGCTCGACGACCGGGGGTCCGTCGAAATGCGGACCGATGAAGGCGCGCCACTGAGCGAACAACTCCGAGCCGCGGAAACCCTCCGTGTGGTGCTCGAGGGTGTGCCAGCGAATCGTGAAGAGGTAGACCGAGGGCCGTTCGATGCACCAGCCATGCGGGGTGAACTCGACGAACCCGTCGGCCTGCGGAAGCACCGTGGAGGCAGCCGTCCGCAGGTCACTTTCGAACTGTCGTTCATGGCCGGTCAGGACGGTTACGTGCGCGACCTCGAGGATCATCAGAACGCCCAATCTTCGGTGAGAACGGTTTCCTGCATCGCCATTCGCAGCGGCTCCATCTGCAGCACGGCCGGCGGACCGTTGAGCAGCTCGGGCATCGAGGTCATCATGGTGGCGAATCCTGCGGACGCGCGATGCGCGTTCTGGGCGTCGACATCCTTGAACATCTCGTACAGCCAGACGATCGACTCATCGTCGGGATCAAGGGACACGACGAAGATCTCGGTACCGGGCTCCTCCCGCAGGCCATCGGCGTAGGAGTTCAGGATCTCGAGCATCGCGGGGCGCATGCCCTCCTGGCAGGTGATGCGGACCAGCAGGCAACGGCGGCCCGGGAGCAGGACCTGCACCGGCTCAGTCATGTCGCCCTCATCTCGTGTGCAGTCCGGGCGTCAGGCGACGTTCTCGACGTACCAGGCGTAGGTGCTCGCGAGTCCGTCCCGCAGGGTGATCGTGGGCTGCCAGCCGAGGTCGTTGATCCTCGTCGTGTCGAGCAGCTTGCGTGGCATGCCGTCTGGCTTCGAACTGTCCCATTCGAGGTCGCCCTCGAAGCCGACGACGGAAGCCACGGTCTCGGCGAGTTCCCTGATCGGCATGTCGTCGCCGAGCCCGACGTTGATCGTCTCGTGCGAGTCATAGGACTGCAGGAGCATCAGGCACGCCTGCGCGAGATCGTCGACGTGCAGGAACTCGCGCCGGGGCGCGCCGGTGCCCCAGAGCGTCACGCTCGCTGCACCCGACTCCTTGGCCTCATGGAAGCGGCGGATGAACGCGGGCAGCACGTGCGAGGACTGCAGGTCGAAGTTGTCCTTCGGCCCGTAGAGGTTGGTGGGCATCGCCGAGATCCAGTGCCGGCCGTACTGGGTGCGGTGCGCCTCGATGTAGTAGATGCCGGAGATCTTCGCCATCGCGTAGGCCTGATTGGTCGGCTCCAGCGGGCCGGTCATGAGCGATGACTCACGGATCGGCTGGGTGGCATGCCGGGGGTAGATGCACGAGGAGCCCAGGAAGAGCAGTCGATCGATATCGGAAGCATGCGCGGCGTCCATGACATTCGTCTGGATGAGCAGGTTGTCCTTGAGGAATTCGACGGGATAGGTCGAGTTGGCCATGATCCCGCCCACCTTCGCGGCGGCGTCGATGATGATGTCGGGACGAGCGCCGATGATCGCGTCCATCGTGGCGGTGCGATCAGTCAGGTCGAGTTCGCTGGAACGCCAGCCGATGACCTCGCCGACGCCGACCCCCTCGAGGGCCCGCACGATGGCCGAACCGACGAGTCCGTTGTGCCCGGCGACATAGACCTTCAGGTCCGGCCAGGGGATCTGCTGCTGCATGGTGACCAAGTGTGGCACAGCACGCATCGACTCAGGCTGCCGCGGAGGCGACATCGATGGAAGGATGGTGGCCATGAGAGTTGTGAGCGTGGAGCAGTTGCAGCGGGTGCTGGCGAGCCTTCCCGAGAACCCGCGAGTGGTGGCATCGGGGAACTTCGCTACCCCGCATGTCCTGCTGTCCGCGCTCGACGCCGTGGTGCCCGAGTACCGACTGCACATGCTCAATGCGCAGAAGGGGCTGCCGGACCGCGAAGGCGTCACGTACGAGACCGCGTTCGTCGGTCCGGGCATGCGCCACCACGAGCGGCTGGTCTACATCCCGTGCCGGCTCAGCCTCGTTCCCGTGCTCTTCCGCGACCACTACCGGCCGGATGTCGTTCTCCTGCACACGTCGACGCGTCGACATGACACGTTCAGCCTCGGCACTGAGGTCAACATCCTCCCGGCCGCGATCGAGTCGGTTCGCGAGCGTGGCGGGCTCGTTGTCGTCCAGGCGAACCCGAACATGCCCTACACGTACGGCGACGCGCAGATCTACGAGCACGAGATCGACTATCTCGTCGAGGTCGACGAGGTGCTGCCTACTCACACCGGAGGCGGACTCGACGACGTCTCACGGCGGATCGGCGAGCTCATAGCAGCACGCGTCCAGGACAACGCGACGCTGCAGATGGGGATCGGGGCCGTTCCCGACGCCGTACTGGCCTCACTGACGCAGCAGAAGGGGCTGCGCGTCTGGACGGAGATGTTCAGCGATGGCGTCTACGAGCTATTCAAGCGTGACGCGCTCGACCGCGAGGTGCCCATCACGGCTTCGTTCATCTTCGGATCGCAGGAGCTGTACGACTGGATCCACCTGAACAAGTGGATCCGCATGCTGCGCACGGAGCGCACGAACGACCCGGCACAGATCGCCCGCCAGGCGAAGATGACCAGCGTCAATGCCGCATTGCAGGTCGACCTCTTCGACCAGGCGAATGCGAGCCGCGTCAAGGGGCACATCTACTCGGGCTTCGGCGGGTCGACCGACTTCATTGTCGGTGCGCTGCACTCGCGCGGCGGGCAGTCGTTCATCGCGCTGCCGTCGTGGCACAAGAAGGCGAACGTGTCGACGATCATCCCGCGCATCCAGGAGCCGGTCACCAGCTTCGAGCACAGTGCCGTCGCGACCGAGAACGGCATCGCCGCGGTGTTCGGGCGCAGTCAGCGCGAGCGCGTCACCAACATCATCGATCACGCTGCTCACCCCGATGCACGAGCCGAACTGCGCGAGTCGGCCTCGGAGATGGGCCTGCTCTAGGTGCCGGAACTGCCCGAGGTCGAGGCGCTGGCGCGGTTCCTGACGGAACAGACCGCCGGTAACCGCATCGCCTCGGTGACTCTGGCGAGTCTCAGCGCCCTCAAGACGTTCAGCCCGGCGCTTACGGAACTCGAGGGCCAGCACGTCCGTGAGGTGACCCGCCGAGGGAAGTTCCTTGATCTGGCGACGGTCGAGGGCCTGCATCTGGTGTGGCACCTGTCCCGAGCGGGCTGGGTGCAGTGGCGCGAACTGGTGGCGGCCACTCCGGTGAAGCCGGGCTCGGGTCCGTTGGCCCCC
>JAPLBU010000282.1 GCA_026392575.1 Actinomycetota bacterium
ACCGCGAGCGGCCCGTTGTGGCTGGGTTCGCGGCCGCGAGCCCAGCCACAGCGGGCCGCTCGGCGAAAGAATTCAGATGCCGAGGAGGGTGCGCAGATGCCGTGGCGCGGGCGAGCCGTGCGCGAGCACCAGATCGTGCACCTGACGATCGGACCAATCACCGTGCAGGAAGCGCAGATCGTCGACAATGCGCGAAACCGCGCGGTAGCCCGCGTAGTACGTGGGCAGCTGGCCCGCGGTGAGCAGCGCGCGGCGCCACTTGCCGACCGCCTCGCCCTCCTCCTGGAACCCGATCTCGCGCATCAGCCACAGGCCCTCGGACTCGGTCATGCCGCCGGCGTGGACGCCGATGTCGAGGATCGTGTTGATAGTGGAGCGCGCCTGCATCTTCAACTGCTGCAATCGAGGTGCGAGTTCCGAATGCTCACGGCTGTCGGGTGCAAAGCCGGCGCGCACCATGGCCTCCTCCGCGTACACGGCCCAGCCCTCGACGAAGACGCCGCTGCGCCCGAACCGGCGGACCCGTGTCGGTGACTCGAGCCGCTGCGCATGCGCGAGCTGCAGGACGTGACCGGGCATCGCCTCGTGGATCGCGAGGCCGTTCAACTGAACGCCGTTGTACTCACGGTAGAACGAGGCAACGCGCTCCTCGTCCCAGTCAGCCGGGGTCGGAGCAACGGCGACGTAAGTTGCGACATCCGCCGACTCGAGGGGACCGGGCGCATCGCAGTAGGCCACCGCGACCCCACGGTGGATCTCCGGCATGTCGATGATCCGCACCACGACATCCGGCACCGTGACGAGGTCCCGCTCGATCACGAAGGCGGTTGCCCGGTCGAGTGCGGCCTGCATCAGCGGAAGCACCGTCACGTTGCTGACCGGCGTCTCCTCCGCCACTCTCGCGAGCGCATGCCGGATGACCTCGTCGTCGTCCTCCGCCTCCCAGCCGAGGAACTCGCGTGCCACCTCCGCGAGCTGCTCGCCCACCAGCGCGAGGTGCTCGCGCGCATCTGCCATCAACTGGTCAGGCGTGGCCCCATCGTCGTCAAGCGCATGCCACAGCGCACCCGCATAGAGCCGCTCACCGAGCCGCGGGTCACGCGTCGCGGATCCTTGGCGCTCGCGCAGCCACGCGACAAACGTGTCGACGCTGGCAATCGCCTCGTCCACCGCTGCATCATCAGCCGCCAGAGCGCGTGCATCCCCGTTGATCAGGGCACGGGTTCCGGCCAATTGCGCAATAGCCGTCTCAACGTGGAGCGCCGACATCTCATCGAGTTGACCGCGCGCATCTGAGAGCAGATCGGGGATAGCGGCCAGCCGGGACCGCAGCGATGCGGAGCGCTCGGACACAGGCGCGAAGTCGCGCGACAGCAGGAGGTGCAGTGCGGTGCCCGGGTTCCACACCATCGGGTCCCACTCCTGTCGGCGGATGTCGCCCAGCTCGAAGCGGGAGCGCAGCAGCCGGGCCCGCAGGATCTCCAGGTCGACCAGGTCCGCGACATCGAGCTCGACATCGTCGACGGCATCGAGCTCCGTGACGTGATCGTCGATGCGGTGAAGCAGGGCCGTCACGGCATTGGCTGAGAGATCCGGCAGCTGGCCGTCATGTCGATGGTCGCCCAGTGCGGTCGCGGAGACGGGATCAGCGGCCAGCAGGTCGTCGACCACCCGCTCCGCCAGGGCGTGGAACTCGGAGGTGACGCTCACGCAAGTCCCTCCGCAGTACGGATCACCGCGATGCGTCTACGGGCTGCCATCCGGAGTGCAGACTCGGCATCGAAGCCACGGGCGCGTCCGACAGCGACGAGCGCGAGCAGGAGATCGCCGAAGTCCGCCTCGGCACCGAGATCGGCCATCGCCGCCTCGGCCGATGCCTGCTCAGGTAGACCCGGGAGACGTTCCCCAAGAGTCGCACTTCGCGACAGCACCTTCCCGGCGTGGACGAGCGCGGGCAGGGCCGCAGGGATGCCGTCGGTCACCGACTCCCGACCCTTCTCCTTCGCCTTCAGCGCATGCCAGTTGGCCTCGACCTGTTCCGGGGTGTCAGCCGTGACGTCGCCGAAGACATGCGGATGGCGCGAGACGAGTTTGCTCACGATCCCATCCGCGACATCGTCGATCGTCCAGGGATCGTCGGTGTCCTCAGCCGCGATGCGTGCATGGAACACCAAGATCGGAAGAGCGT
>JAPLBU010000081.1 GCA_026392575.1 Actinomycetota bacterium
CGACATGCGCGCCGAGGGCGCATCATTCCGCGGCGTTGACCTGAGCGGTGCGCTGCTGCAGGGCGCGAACCTGTCCGAGTGCGACCTTCGCGGCAGCGACCTGTCGACCATCGACCCCACCACCGTGAGGCTGCGCGGGGCCATCATCGGCTGGCAGCAGGCGGTGCAGTTGGCGCAGGGCCTCGGCCTTGAGGTTGCGCCCGACTGACCTTGCTCAGGCCCGGATCGCCTCCGCCAGATCGGCGAAGTCGCTGACCAGTGCGGCCATGTCCTCCGGTGTGTGGGCCAGCGAGACCAGCCACTGCTCGTCTAGTCCGGGCGGGGTGAGGATGCCTCGGTTGAGGCCCCACAGCCAGCTGAGCTCCGCGGTGCCGAAGTCTGTGCGCTTGTAGTCGCGGTAGTTGCGAACCGGCGTGGGCGACCAGGTCACGGCACCCTTGACGCCGAAGCCGACCGTGTGAGCCGGCAGCTCGTAGCGCGAGATGACGTCGTCGAGTGCGCGGAGGGCGCCCTCGTTGATGGACTCCGCCGCCTCGAGCGCCTCGGCCGTGCAGACCTCGTCGACTGCCGCGGCCGCCGCCATGACGAGCGGATTGCCGTTGTAGGTGCCGAAGTGCGGCATGCGCCCGTCGGTGACCGCCTCCATGACATCCTCGCGGCCGCCGAAGGCAGCCAGCGGCAGGCCGCCGCCGATGCTCTTGGCGAGGGTCACGAGGTCGGGGGTCACACCGAGTCGGTGCGAGGCGCCCGCGTACCCGGCGGTCAGACCCGTCTTGACCTCGTCGAAGATCAACAGCACACCGTGCTTGTCGCATGCTGCGCGCACGGCGGCGAGGTAGCCCTCATCCGGCAGGATGATGCCGAGGTTCTCCAGCACCGGCTCCATGACGACGGCTGCGATGTCATCGGCATGGGCATCGAGGATGTGCTCGAGTCGCTCGATGTCGTTGTAGGGAACGACGTGGACGAGTCCGGCCTCGACCTCGAACGGCACGACGGCACTGGGGAAGCCTTCGGGCCCCGCCTCAGCAACATCGGGCTTCACCGAGACGGACAGGGCGTCGTAGCCGCCGTGGTAGCCACCCTCGATCTTGACGATGCCGCGACGGTGCGTGAATGCACGGGCGGTGCGGACCGCGTACATCGTCGACTCCGTGCCGGAGTTCGTGAAGCGGAGTCGCTCAAGGCCGAAGCGCTCCTGGAAACGCTCCGCAACCACCGTGGCGGTCGGGGACGGCGTGACGAAAAGGGTGCCCGTCGACTGCAGGGCATCCGTCACCTTCTCGACGACAACGGGGTTCAGATGGCCGACGAGCATCGCGCCGAAGCCCATCGACAGGTCGAGCAGCTGACGGCCGTCGACATCGGTGAGCCATGCGCCGCGCGCGGACGCGATCGAGATCGGGTACGGATCCCAGTGCTGGAAGGACGACGTCACACCCAGTGGCAGCGACTTGCTGGCGCGCACGTTGTGGACGGCCGAGGCAGGCGTGCGCTCGACGAACGTCTCCCACTCCACTGCGAGCAGGGCGGCAACCCGGTCCTTGTCCACCGGGGTGGACGACGCCGGCACGCTGCGCCACGTGGCCGGATCATTGGGTGGCCATGTCGCTGATTCCTGCGTGGCTTCGGGCGCGTCGAGGGTCATGGCGCAGAGCTCCTGTGGTGAGTCGGTTGGGGCGTACCCCTTGATCGTAGGAGGGAAGGGCATCCATGCGCGAGTGAACCCAGACCCTGACAGGATTCGCCCCGTGTCATTCGCGCTGAGGTCCACCCTGATCGGCACGACGCACGTCCGTCGCGATCAGCTCAAGTGGCGTCGGCCCCTCATATCGGCCCTCGTCACGGCGGCACTGACCGCCATCTGTATCGCCGTAGGTGATCCGAAGCTGGCTTTCCCCATCGCGGTCGGTGCGTGGTTCGCGGGTATCGCCGACACGGGCGAGGTGATCGGCGACCACTGGCGGAGCATGTCGTGGACGACGCTCTGGGTCTCGATGGGTGCACTTCTCGGAGGGCTCACGTCGGAGATTGGGAACTTCGAGCTCCTGACGGTCGCTGCCCTCGCACTCGTATGCGGATTCGCCGGAGCCCTCGGGCCCAGGGGCGCCCTCAACGGCCTGCTCATGGTGGTCGTGTACGCGGTCTTCGCCGGGGCTCCGACATCCGATCGCGGGGCTGTTCAGATCGGGCTCGTTGTCGTCCTCGGCGGTGTCGTCCAGATCGCCGTCGCCGTCGTCCCCACCCTGGTCCGCCACCCACGCGCACTACGCCGCACGCACCCGAGGGCCGACCGGATCCTCGGACGTCTCCGTGAGCACACCGCCACGGACGACATGTTCCTGCGCCACGGAGCTCGACTCGCGGTCGCCATGGTTGCCGCAACGGCCGTCGCCAACGCCACCGGTTGGCCACACGAGTACTGGATCCCCATGACGGTTGCCTGGATGACCAGACCGGACAAGGACGGAACGACCACGCGGGTCGTCGAACGAACACTCGGGACACTCGCCGGCATCCTCGCCGCAGCCGTCCTCATTGGCGGACTCGACAGGGGGCCCTACACCCTCGTCGTGATCATCGGCCTGGGGGTCTTCGTCAGCCTGGTCTTCCTCCAGGCCAATTACGCCTTGGCCGTCGTCGGGCTGACGACGACCGTCATCGCCCTGTTCACCCTGCTCGGCGAACCGGTCGCCGGCACCGCTCCTTATCGGGTGGCGGCCACGCTCATCGCCGGCGTCATCACCGTGCTCGCCTCGTTCCTCTGGCCGTTGCGGGCACGAGACTCGGCTTGAGTCGACCGCCTGCCTCGGGATCGGCTGAGATGATCGATCCATGACACCGTCAGGAAGATCTGTCCTCGTCACGGGCGCCTCCCGCGGGATCGGTGCTGCCATCGCCCGAGTGTTCGCGGAGCACGGCGATCGCGTCGCCGTCCACTACGGAGGCTCACGGTCAGCGGCCGACGACGTGCTGGCGTCGCTGCCTGGGTCCGGCCACGTGCTGGCACAAGCCGATCTCCGCGACCCGGAGTCGATCCGGACGATGGTCGACGATGCAGCCACCCACCTCGGCGGCATCGATGTGCTCGTCAACAACGCCGGTGTCTTCCACGCGCACCCCATCGAGACGGTCGGCTACGACGAATGGCAGAGCGCATGGGCCGAGACGCTGGGCGTCAACCTGATCGGCGCGGCGAACGTCACGTGGTGCGCACTGCAGCACATGCCTCGTCATGGCAACTCGCGCATCGTCAACGTCGGATCCCGCGGAGCATTTCGCGGTGAGCCCAAGAACCCTTCGTACGGAGCCAGCAAGGCCGGGATCGCGGCTTTCGGTCAGTCGATCGCGAAGTCCCTCGGACCACTCGGCATCGCGGTCACGACGATCGCCCCCGGCTTCGTCGAC
>JAPLBU010000139.1 GCA_026392575.1 Actinomycetota bacterium
AGTCGATGTCGCCATCGACACCGTCCGCCGCGGCGACCTGGTGATCGTCCGCCCGGGCGAGCGCATCCCCGTGGATGGCTCCATCACCGAGGGCAATGCCGCCATCGATGCGTCCATGTTGACCGGCGAGAGCCTGCCGCTGGATGCCGGCCCGGTCGGTGCCGTGCCCGGTGCCTTCGTCGAGGTGATCGCACCGCTGCTCCGCGAGCAGCCGCTGGTCGCGGTCGTCACCCTGCAGACGGAGCGGGCACCCCGCCTCGTTCTCGCCGAGGACGGCCACCCCCTCGTCGAGCTTGTCGACGATGTCGTGTCCGTGTTCCGCGACGGCCGGGTCATCAGCGTCTTCCGCGAGATCGAGGTCGAGGCCATCGACGCTGACGATGCCGATTGCCTCGACGCGATCCAGAGAGTCGTCGATCTGCTCATCAGCATGGGCGCCGAGCCGAGCTCGGTCAGCAAGGCCGCCAGTGCCCTCGGACCCCGCACCGCCGAGCCGCCGGACATCCCCGAGCGGCCCGCGCCCAGCCCCGATGGGCTTGCCGTCGACGCCATCCGCTCCGTCCTCTCGCAGCACGTGCGCCACCTGCTGATGGCCGATGTGGGCGTCCGCCGCGACCTGCCCGATGCCGTCCACCAGATGAGAGTGGCCGCGCGCCGATTGCGCAGTGCGATGGCGACGTTCGCACCGTTGATGCAGGAGGAGCCCGCCCTTCTCCTGCGCGAGGAGCTGAAGTGGATCGCCAGCGAGCTCGGGGCGATCCGCGACACCGAGGTGATGATCGAACGACTCGACCGCCACGCCGGCGAACTCGACGACGAAGCCGATACCGAACGCGCACGGCTCGCCATCGACCCCCTGCTGGGCGCCCGACTGACGGCCGCGCGCTCCGGTGCCCTCGCCGCGCTGCGTAGCGACCGGCACCAGCAGCTCGTCGACGATCTCATGGCAGCCGCGATCGATCCCCCGGTCACCGATGCGGCCTTCGCCCCCTGCTCCGAGGTGCTCCTTCCGCTCGTCGCCCGAACCTGGCGACAGCTGGCGAAGTGCATCGGAGACCTCGAACTCGACGGACCCAGCCCGACCTGGCACGCCGCCCGCATCAAGGCCAAGCGCGCCCGGTACTCGGCCGACGCCGTCGCCGCCATCTTCGGCAAGGACATGAAGCGCTATGCCGAGCGGCTCTCCGATGTCACCGAGCTGCTCGGCGACCATCAGGACGCACATGTCGCCCAGGTGATCCTTCGAGAGCTGGCGGCGCACGCCGAGACCGATGGATTGACCGGCATGTCCCTCGGCATCCTGCACGAGTTCGAGGCGGACGAGGAGATCCTCGATCGCTACCGTTTCGTCGAGCTCTGGCCCAAGGCGCGACGCGACGCGAGCAGTGCGGGCGTCCGGCGATGACACCCCGGCCGGCGATCCGAGCCGCCGGCGCAGTGGTCCTTCGGGGCGACGCCCCCCAACAGGAGTTCCTCGCGATCCACCGACCCGGGCTGCTGGACTGGTCACTGCCCAAGGGCAAGCTCGACGCAGGCGAGCACGTCGTCACCGCGGCGGTACGAGAGTGCGACGAGGAGACGGGCTACACGCCCGTGCTCCAGGCTCCGTTGACCGCGCTCACCTACAGCGTCGACAGCAACCCCAAGGTCGTCAACTACTGGCGGGCCCGCGTGCGATCCGAGGAGGGGTTCACCCCGGATGACGAGGTCGACGAGATCAGGTGGGTCCCCGTTGCGGAGGCCGCTGCCGTCCTGACCTACCCGCGTGACACGGTCGCTGTTGACGAGGCGGCCGGCCTCCCCGACACCATCCCGCTCGTGATCCTGCGGCATACCCAGGCCATGAAGCGGGCGCAGTTCGATGGTGACATCGATGACGAGCGGCCATTGACCGGCAAGGGCCGCTCGCATAGCAAGTCCCTCATCCCGCTACTCGACGCATACGGCGTGACGTCGGTCTACGCCAGCAGCGCGCGTCGCTGCACCGAGACGGTCAAGCGGTTCGCCAAGCACGTCGACGGGCACGTTCAGCATGAGCCGCCGCTGACGGAGCAGGGTCACCACGACAAGCCCACCGAGGCAGCCGCCCGTGCCGTCGAACTCGCCCTGACCCGTGAGCCGCTCGTGCTGTGCACGCACCGACCCGTCCTGCCCACGGTCCTTGATTCGATGGCGGTGGCGCTTGGGGTCGGACTCGACGACCCACGCTGGTCACGCGCCTGGGATCCGAAACTGCCCCCCGGCGGCTTCATCGTCGTGCACCGGGAGTTCACCGGCGACGGGCCCGTGCGGGTGGTCGGCGTCGAGCGTCACACGCTGTCAGACGCCTAACGTGATCAACTAGGGGCATGACGAAGCGGGTATGGGCGGTCAGCGCCCTCCTCCTTGCCGTGCTGTCCATCGGCGCATGCGGCACGCCCCGCGTGCCCGTCGGCGACGCCGACGACACGGCCGCCCCATCACCAGCCATGATGCCGACACCGAATGCCTTCGTCTCCGCCGTCATGCACACACGCGACCTCGGGTCGGCCGACGTCGACATCACCGTCGACACATCACTCGATGGCTCCACCGACCATGTCGATGGCATCGGAGCCGTCGCCCTCGACCGAGGCTTCGGCAACATCGCGTGGACAGGTGCGGACGGCACCACGCGGGTGATCAACAATGATGTCGCCATCTTCGTCCGCGACGACGTCGCCGGCGGCATGTGGACCCGGCTTCCGGAGGGTCAGCTCGAACCGCGCACGGCGTTCGCGAACCCGCTCGCAGGCCTGGGCCTCCTCCAGAACGTCGTGTCGGCCGACGCCGAGGCGATCGATGGCAGTCACGCGACGCGGTACAGCGGCCGGCTTCCTGCGGATCAACAGGCCCTATCCGCCTTCGGGCTCACGGATGAGGAGATCACCCGTCTGGGCGACACGTCGCGTGCGCCCGGCATCGACGTGACCGCGTGGGTCGATGACGCGGGTCGGCTGCTGCGGGTCGATCGGGCGTTCCGGCTGCCGGCGGAGTCCGGCACCTCTGCCGACCTGCGTGTCTCGACGGCGCTCTCGGACTTCAGCGGAGTGATCGATGTCGGACCGCCGCCGTCCGAAAGCGTGACCTCGGCATCGGCCTCGGCATCCGCAAACTCGTAGCCGTCAGAGCAGTGCGGTGATGCCCTTGCCGAGGCATACGACGCCGGCATCGCTCACCGTGTAGAGCGAACGATCGCGCTCCAGGTCGACCCCGATCTGGGCACCGTCGGGCACGATGACGTTCTTGTCGAGGATGGCCCTGCGCACGACGGCGTTGCGCCCGATGCGCACGCCCGGCATCAGCACGCTGCCTTCGACGTATGCCCCGGCATCGACGGCAACGCTCGTGGCGATGACCGATGTGCGGACATGTGCGCCAGAGATGATCGTGCCGGCACCGACCATCGACTCGTGGGCGTTGCCGCCCTCGACGAACTTGGCCGGCGGCAGCGAGGGCAGGTTGGACAGGATCGGCCAGCGGCGGTTGTAGAGGTTGAAGATCGGATGCACGGACACCAGGTCCATGTGGGCATCGTGGTAGCTGTCGAGGGCGCGGTCCTCCGCGCCGGGCACGATGTTCTCGGCGAAGTCGTACACCTGGGCCTCACCCTGTGCCGTCAGCATCGGGATGATGTTCGTGCCCATGTCGTGGATCGACGCGGGGTCGACCGCGTCTGCTCGCAACGCCTCCAACAGCACGTCGGTGCTGAAGACGTAGTTGCCCATGGAGACATAGCACTGGTCATCGTGGCCCGGGATCGTCGGCGGATCCGCCGGCTTCTCCAGGAATCGCGAGATCTTGCGGCCGTCGGGTGCCGTCTCGATGACCCCGAAGTCGCCCGACATGGCCTTCGGCATCCGGATCCCCGCGACAGTGACGCCGGCACCGCTCGCAATGTGGGACTGGACCATCTGCATGGGATCCATGCGGTACACGTGATCGGCGCCGAACACGACGACGTAGTCGGGTCCCTCGTCGTAGACCAGGTTGAGGCTCTGGAAGATCGCGTCGGCGCTGCCCGTGTACCAGCGGGGGCCCAGTCGCTGCTGCGCCGGGACTGGCGTCACGTAGTCGCCCACGAGAGTCGACATCCGCCACGTCTGCGTGATGTGCCGATCAAGGCTGTGCGACTTGTACTGGGTCAGGACGCACACCCGGCGAAGGCCGGCGTTGATGAGGTTCGAGAGGACAAAATCGACCAGCCGGTACGAGCCGCCGAACGGCACAGCGGGCTTCGCACGGTCTGCCGTCAACGGCATGAGCCGCTTCCCCTCGCCGCCCGCGAGGACCATCGCCAACACGTGCGGATCTGAGCTCACCCTCAAACCCTAGTGCCACAGAGACGGCCCTGAGGTCCCATGACCGCATGGCGTCTAGGCTCCGTGCTGTGCGCATCGGAATGCTGACCCGCGAATGGCCCCCGGACATCTACGGGGGGGCAGGAGTTCATGTCGAGCACCTGGCGGCCGAACTCCGGCGCAAGATCACCGTCGACGTCCATTGCTTCGGTGAGCCACGCACCGACGCCGTCGGGCATGCCGTCCCGGCCGCCCTGCTCGGTGCCAACCAGGCCATCCAGACCATCGGTGTCGACCTTGAGATGGTCGACTCGACGGCAGGCGTCGACCTGCTCCACTCTCACAGCTGGTACGCGAATCTGGCCGGTCACATCGGCGGTCTCCTGCACGGTGTTCCCCACGTCCTCACCGCCCACTCCCTGGAGCCGCTCCGGCCCTGGAAGGAGGAGCAGCTCGGTGGCGGGTATCGCGTCTCCTCGTGGATCGAGCGCACGGCCTACGAAGGTGCCGCCCGGATCATCGCCGTCAGCCACGGCATGCGGGCCGACGTGCTCGCGGCGTACCCGTCGGTCGATCCCGATCGCGTGAGCGTCGTGCACAACGGCATCGACACCAGCGTCTACCGCCCCGACCCCGACGCCACTTTCGTCGAGGGTCTCGGCATCGACATGGATCGCCCCTACGTGCTCTTCGTCGGTCGCATCACGCGGCAGAAGGGCATCGTCCACCTGATCAACGCGGCCCGGCGATTCGACGACGGCGTGCAGCTCGTGCTGTGCGCCTCCTCCCCTGACACCAAGGAGATCGGCGACGAGACGTCCGCCGCCGTCGACCAGTTGCGGGCCGAACGCGGCGATGCCAGCGTGATCTGGATCCAGGAGCAGGTCCCGCGTCCGCAGCTCATCACGCTGTTCTCACACGCCCTCGCCTTCGTCTGCCCGTCGATCTACGAGCCCCTCGGCATCGTCAACCTCGAGGCGATGGCCTGCGAGACGGCGGTCGTCGCGTCGGCTGTCGGAGGTATCCCCGAGGTGGTCGTCGACGGCCAGACGGGTCTGCTCGTGCCCTACGACTCAGCCGAGCCGCGGGCCTTCGAGCATGCCTTCGCCGACGCCGTCAACATCATCGCCGCCGACCCGTCCCGGGCCCGCACGATGGGTGCCGCGGGCCGCGCGCGTGCGGTGAGCAACTTCGGTTGGGACGCGATCGCCGACGAGACGATTGCTGTGTACGACGCCGCACTCCAGTCGTGCGCGGCCTAGCTGAGCCCATCCCCGGTGTGGCGCTGGGCCGACACCCGCGCGCAACGCTCGGCTATCTGCTCTGCGTCGGCGCAGCGATTCTGTTCGCCGTCAACGCCACCGTCTCCAAGTCGATCCTGCTCAGTGGCATCGACCCGACACGACTGTCGCAGCTGCGCGTCACCGCCGCATTCCTGATCCTGCTCGTCGTCGTCGCGATCATGCGTCCGGCCGCCCTCCGCCTGAAGAAGGGCGAGTGGAAGATCCTGCTCGTCTTCGGCATCCTCGGTGTCGCGATGACGCAGTACCTGTACTTCGTCGCGATCAAGTTCCTGCCCGTGGGAGTTGCACTTCTGATCGAATTCACCGCACCGATCATGGTTGCGCTGTGGTTTCGCTTCGGGATGCACGAGGCGGTGAACCGCAAGGTCTGGGCCGGACTCGTCCTCGCCATGACCGGCCTGGCGATGGTGGGCGAGGTATGGGACGGCTTCGCCCTCGACACCCTCGGTGTCATCGCCGGGTTCGGGGCCGCAGCGGCCCTAGCCGTCTACTTCCTACTCGGTGACCACCAGGTCCGGTCAGCCGATCCGCGCGACCCCGTGTCCCTCACCATGTGGGGCTTCGGTGCCGCCGCCCTGTTCTGGGCCGTTGTGCAGCCGTGGTGGTCGTTCCCGTGGGCTCAGCTCTCCGGTGACGGATACCCGCTCGGCACGGACCACGGCGGCACGTCACTGTGGATGCTGTGTGCGTGGATGGTGCTGCTGGGCACCGTCGTGCCGTTCTCGATGGAGGTCGAGGCATTGCGCAACATCCGCGCCTCGCAGGCATCCGTCATCGGGATGACCGAGCCACTGGTCGCGAGCGCCATCGCGTGGGTCGCGCTCGGCGAGGTACTTACCCCGGTGCAGTTGGTCGGCGCGGTCATCGTGCTCGTCGGGGTGTTCCTTGCCGAGACCTCCCGCTGACGCTCGTTGATTTGAGCGTCGTCGGGGTCAGGCCCGCAGGACGAACGGGTCGCCGACCGGCTCGTCCGCCGACTCCAGCCACACCGCCTTCGGCTGCGTGAACTCCGCGAAGCCGTCGAGTCCGTTCTCCCGCCCGTAGCCCGAGAGCTTGTTCCCGCCGAATGGGGTGGCGAACTGCAGAGCCCGGTACATGTTCACCCAGACGGTGCCCGTCTCCAGGCGACTGGCCATCCGGTGCGCGCGTCCGAGATCTCGCGTCCACACCCCCGCGGCCAGCGCGAACGGAGAGTCGTTCGCGATCGCGATCGCCTCCTCCTCGTCCGAGAATCGGATGACGGACAGCACCGGCCCGAACAGCTCGTTGCGGGCGACCGACATGTCGTTCGTCACGCCCGCGAGCACCGTCGGCGGGTAGAACCAGCCCGCATCCGGCCGGTGGCCGTCCTCGCCGCCGATGATCACACTCGCACCCTCCGCGACGGCCTCCGTCACGCGTGATGAGACACCGGTGAGGATCTTCTCCTGCGACAGTGGACCCATATCCGTCTCGGGGTCGACGGGGTCGCCCAGCCGGATGGTGCCCGCACGCGCAGCAATCGCCTCCACAAGCTCGTCGGCGATGGAGTCGTGCGCCAGCAGTCGCGATCCAGCAACGCATGTCTGCCCGGCTGCTGCGAAGATCCCGGCAATGACGCCGTTGACGACATCATCGATCCGAACATCCGGGAAGAAGATGTTCGCGCTCTTCCCACCCAGTTCGAGAACCAGGGGCTTGAGGTGCTCGGCGGCGCGGGCAGCAACGAAGCGTGCACTCTCCGGACCGCCGGTGAACCAGATCTTGCGGATGAGCGGATGGGCCACCAGTGCATCGCCGGCTTCGTGTCCATAGCCCGTCACGATGTTGATCGCACCAG
>JAPLBU010000433.1:0-3986 GCA_026392575.1 Actinomycetota bacterium
AAAGGCCGCCATGCTCTATGCCCGCACGATGGGAGTCCCGAAGGCAGCATCCACGTGAGGAACGGCTGGAACCCGAGCCGCCTCGCCTGCTCCAGCGCGACGAGTATCTGGACGTGGCTGATTGCCTTCGCCCCCTCCATGACGACGGCGGTGCTGCACGATCGCAACCTGTTCGGCGGCAGCGTGGTGGCGTGGCTCGCTGCAGCCGTGTCAGGAGCCCTTGCCGACGGTGCCGTGCTGGCGCTCGCCCACCTGCTCCTGCGCGCCAAGTTGTCGTGGGTGGCAGTCCTCGCAACCTTTCTGATCGCAGGATGCGCGCGCGGTCTCGCCGTCGGATGGACTGCTCTACAGCTCGGACTCGTCGAGGATCCGCAGTTCGTCGTCCGCGCCGCATCGGGCGCCGTGCTGGCCGTCTTCTGGCTGAGCATCGCCACGCTCATCGTCGACGGCTACCGCACCCACCGGGAGACGCGCCTGGACCTGCGGGCGCGCGAGGAGGCCGCCCGCCATGCCCTTCACGTCTCGACCGACGAGCTCGCCGGCCTGCGCGCGCAGGCCCGAGTCGACGTGACCGAGCAGCGTGACCGAGCAGCTGGAGGCGATCACCACCCGGCTCCAGCAGATGCCAGCGGGTGATACCGATGCGTACCCGCTCCTGCGCCAGGTCGCGACTGACCTGCACGACCTTTCCTCTGAGATCGTGCGACCGCTCAGCCATACGGTGGTCGCCGACGCCACTTCGACTGCCCAGCCGTCATCACCTTCTCGCTCGCGCACGCGGGCCCTGCGGACCGTGATCTCGGATGCCATCACCATCGACCCCTTCCGGCCCGGTTGGCTGATCGCGCTCCTGCTTCCCTCGATCCTGATGACCGCAGTCCGCGCCTACGGAGTCGAGTGGGGTGGGCTGGGGGCTGTCTGGATCACTGCGATGGCTGCGATCGTCCTCGTCATTGCGAAGCGAGCGGTCACCCCGCATCTTCGACGATTCCCCGTCCTGGCGCGAGGAACCATCGTCCTCGTCATCTGGCTGCTCGCTGGCATCGCATCCGCACTGCCCGTCGCATGGTCGGCCGACTGGGGCCTCGGACCTGAGCGCGCGTGGGCCGTCTTCGGAGTGCCACTCTTGGCGTACGTGCCGATCACGTGCCTCGGGATCGCCGTCATCACGGCCATCGGCCAAGCATGGGCACTGGACGCCGACGCCCGCGAGGCCCGCATCGCCGCTCTTGATTGGCAGGTGCGCCAGCAGGTGCAGTCGGTGTGGGCGGAGCGTCGACAGTGGGGGCGCTACCTACACGGCTCCGTGCAGTCCTTGCTCACCTCCACCGCCCTGACCATCGAGACCACACTGCGCAAGCAGATCCCGGCACGTGACATCGCCGACACCGCCCAGACCCGGTTGACCGTCCTCACGAGCGATGAACGGCTGGTCCAGGATCGACCACCCCACGGCAGCGACATCGAGGAGGTGCTTGTTCGGATCACCGGCATCTGGTCACGCGTGGCGACGACGACTCTGCAGGTCGACGAAAGGGCGCGCTCAGCTCTCGCAGGCGATCATGCCGCCGCGGAGGCGGTTGTCGAAATCGTCCGCGAAGCGCTCGCCAATGCCGTGCGCCACGGCCACGCGCGCCGCATCAACATCGCCGTTACCTGCCCCGGTGCCACTCGCCTGCTCGTCGAGGTGCACGACGACGGCTCACCCAATGGTGCGGGTCAGCCCGGCCTCGGCTCGTCCACCCTCGACGAGTTGTGCCTCGAATGGAACCGCGAGGGGACGCACGCCACTGGCACGACGCTGAGCTGCCACGTTCCTATCGCTGCAGGAGCCGTCGTCTCCGTGTGACCTCGCGACCACGACGGACGCAGTTCGCGGAGGGACTAGTCGCGGGCAACCGTCAGGGTGAGATCCTCGCCGCTCGGCTCCGTGCCGATGCGGACCGTGCTGCCATCGTGCACGGCGCCGCTGAGGATCGCCTTCGCGAGCTGATCGCCGATGGCTGTCTGAACCAGCCGGCGCAGCGGCCGTGCGCCGTAGACCGGGTCGAACCCGCGATCGACGAGCCAGGCAATCGCAGCATCGCTGATCCGCAAGGTGATCCGCCGGTCGTCGAGTCGCTGCTGCAACTGGGCGATCTGGATGGTCGCAACCTTCGCGAGCTGCTCATGGTCGAGCGGCTCGAAGACCACCATGCCATCCAGCCGGTTGAGGAACTCGGGACGGAACTGCTGTCGCACGACAGCGAGTGCCTGCTCCCGGCGAACCTCGTAGGGCACCGACGTGTCGACCAGGTACTGAGAGCCGCTGTTCGACGTCAGGATCAGGATGACGTTGCGGAAATCGACCGTTCGCCCCTGGCCGTCGGTGAGCCGACCGTCGTCTAGAACCTGCAGCAGGATGTCGAAGACCTCAGGGTGCGCCTTCTCGACCTCGTCCAGCAGCACGACGGAGTACGGACGACGTCGCACTGCCTCGGTGAGCTGCCCGCCCTCCTCGTAGCCGATGTATCCCGGCGGCGCGCCGACGAGCCGAGAGACCGAGTGCTTCTCGCCGTACTCACTCATGTCGATGCGGACCATCGCGCGCTCGTCATCGAAGAGGAACTCCGCAAGTGCCTTCGCCAGTTCGGTCTTCCCGACACCCGTCGGTCCGAGGAACAGGAAGGAGCCGGTCGGTCGGTTGGGATCTGACACGCCAGCGCGCGCTCGCCGTACGGCGTCGCTGACCTCACGCACTGCTTCGTGCTGCCCGACGACTCGCTTGCCGAGCTCGTCCTCCATGCGGAGCAGCTTCTGGGTCTGTCCTTCCAGAAGGCGGCCAGCCGGAATGCCGGTCCAACTCGCCACCACCTCCGCGATGTCGTCAGCGGTGACCTCCTCCTTCACCATGGCGGAGCGCTCGTTGGTCTCCGCAGTCACGCGGACGAGTTCCTCCTCGAAGGTCGGGATCTCCGCATACAGAATCCGCGACGCCTGCTCGAAGTCGCCGGAACGCTGCGCCTTCTCGGCCGTTGCGCGCAACTCGTCGATGAGCACCTTGATCTCGCCGATCCGGTCGAGGCCCTGCTTCTCCGCATCCCAGCGGGCGCGAAGGCCAGTGAGCTCCTCGTCCTTGTCCGCAATCTCCTGGCGGATCTTCGCCAGTCGCTCGCGAGACGCATCGTCGGTCTCCTTCGCGACCGCCATCTCCTCCATGCGCAACCGGTCGACCTGACGCTGCAGCACATCGATCTCGACGGGCGAGGAGTCGATCTCCATCCGCAAGCGCGAAGCCGACTCGTCCATCAGATCGATCGCCTTGTCCGGCAGGAAGCGCGACGTGATGTAGCGATCGGAGAGGGTGGCTGCTGCGACAAGCGCGGAGTCGGCGATGACGACCTTGTGATGCGCCTCGTACTTCTCCTTGATCCCACGCAGGATCGAGATGGTGTCCTCGACGGTCGGCTCGCTGACGAACACCTGCTGGAACCGACGCTCGAGAGCGGCATCCTTCTCGATGTACTTGCGATACTCGTCGAGCGTCGTCGCGCCGATCATCCGCAGCTCGCCGCGTGCGAGCAGCGGCTTCAACATGTTGCCGGCGTCCATCGCGCCCTCACCACTGGCCCCTGCGCCGACAACGGTGTGCAGTTCATCGATGAAGGTGATGATCTGGCCGTCGCTGCCCTTGATCTCGTCGAGGACCGCCTTGAGCCGCTCCTCGAACTCGCCGCGATACTTCGCCCCAGCCACCATGGCGCTCAGGTCCAATGCGATGAGCGTCTTGCCCATCAGCGATGTCGGGACGTCGCCCTCGACAATGCGTCGTGCCAGGCCCTCAACGACCGCCGTCTTTCCTACACCGGGCTCGCCAATCAGGACAGGGTTGTTCTTGGTGCGACGCGAGAGCACCTGAATGGTCCGACGCACCTCCTCATCGCGGCCGATGACGGGATCGATCTTGCCTTCGCGGGCGCGAGCAGTGAGGTCGACGCCGAACTTCT
>JAPLBU010000433.1:4007-7664 GCA_026392575.1 Actinomycetota bacterium
CCTGGAAGGTCTGCTCAGGATCCTTTGAGGTCACGCGCGCACTGCCCTTCACCTGCTCGAGAGCATCCATCAGCCGCGCCGGCGTCGCGCCGTACTGAGCGAGCCGATCACTTACGCCCGGGCCGCCGGCCTTCGACAGGGCGATGAGCAGATGCTCGGTGCTGACGTACTCATCGCCGCGCTCCTTGGCGAAGGTTTCAGCTGCGTTGAGCACGGCATACGCAGCACTGCTCAACTGGGGAGCGGACACGTTGGAGCCGCTGGCCGACGGGAGTGTCTTGAGTGCACCGCGCACCTGGAAGGTCAGGCCGGGCACGTCAACGCCCACGGCCGACAGCAGCGCCGTCGCGATGCCTTCACCCTGCTGCAGCAACGAGTCGAGCAGATGCGACGGCTCAACCTGAGGGTTGCCATTGGCCGCTGCGATGCGCACGGCCGCGCCGAGCGCGTCCTGGCTCTTGGTGGTGAATTGGATGTCCATGCTCGACTCTCCCGTGTCTATCTGCGCGGACCCGGTCGCCACACGACCAGGGCCGTCGATGTCTGGTCACGGCGGTACTCCGCGACGGCCGCCCACCCGGGTGGGGGTGACGAGGCCGAGCCGGTCGTACTGGCGCAGGGTCTGCGGATGCAGGCCCGCGATCTGTGCCGCGACGGAGATCGCATACACCGGCGCATCGTCGGCGATCGAGAACCCGGTGCGCTCAGCAGCGCGCGGATCACCGTCGCGTGGATCGGCGGTCATGCCGTCCCCCTACTCCCTGCCGCACCCTCCGCGAGTGCGAACAGGTCCTTGCGCGGATCGTGATCAGCCGTTTGATCCGCATAACCCTGAAGCGCGTCACGCGCCTCACTGCTCAGGTTCTGAGGGACCGTCACCTCGACGGTCGCCAGCAGGTCACCGTTGGTGCCGTCCTTGCGACGGATTCCCTTGCCCCGCACGCGGAAGGTTCGACCGTTGGACGTGCCAGACGGCAGCTTGACCTTTACCGATCCGCCGCGCGGCGTGGGCACCGACACATCGGCTCCGAGCGCGGCCTCCGAGAACGTGATCGGCACGGTCACGGTGACGTTGTCACCCTTCCGGTCGAACACCGGGTGGGCGGCGATGGTCACATCGACGAGCAGGTCGCCATTGGGGCCACCGCGCTCACCCGACCCACCCTTGCCCTTGAGCCGGATGCGCGCGCCGTTGCGCACGCCCGCGGGAATGCGGGCCTGCACGGTGCGCGAGCTCAGGCCGCGGCCGGAGCCGTGACAAGACGGGCACGGGTCATCAACGAACAGACCGCGGCCACGACACGTGACACACGGATCCGCGAACGCGAACCCGCCCGCATTGCGTGACGTCTGTCCTGACCCATCGCATGTCGGGCACATCCTCGGCACCGTGCCCGCGCGGGCACCAGTGCCGTGACAGCTCGTGCAGGGTGCGTCAGTCGACAGGCGCAGAGGGACGGTGACACCGTCTAGGGCGTCGTCGAAGGACAGGGTCAACGAACTCTCGAGGTCCTGGCCGCGACGCGGCTGCGGCGGACGGGCACCGCCGCCACGGCCGCGGTTGAAGATTCCGCCGAGGAAGTCCCCGAAGCCACCCGAGTCCTCGCCGAACAGGTCACCCATGTTGACGTCGTACTGCTGGCCGCGCCCGAACCCACCGCTCGCGCCACCGCCGCCGGGGCGGTAGCCACCACCGGCGAACAGCGAGCGAGCCTCGTCGTACTCCTTGCGCTTCGCATCGTCGGAGAGCACGTCGTAGGCCTCGGAGACTGCCTTGAACCGCTCCTCGGCCGGCTTGTCACCGGGGTTCTTGTCAGGGTGCAGTTCGCGCGCGAGCTTGCGGTACTGCTTCTTGATCTCGTCGGCCGTAGCGTCCTTGGACACGCCGAGGAGGGCATAGAAGTCCTTCTCTAGCCAGTCCTTGTTCACGCTCTTGCCTCCTCCAGGCGGGTCAGTCGGTGCCAGCCACGGCCACACGAGCCGACCGCAGAACGCGATCGGCGAACCGGTAGCCCGGCTGGTACACGGAGATCACGGTCGGAACCGAGACCTCGTCGGTCGCCTCGTGGGTCAAAGCCTCGTGCACGTTCGGATCGAACGGCTCGCCCGCAGCGCCGAAACGCTCGAGGCCGAGGCGGCTCACGGTCGACTCAAGGGCTTCGCCCACCGTCTTGAAGGCGCCTTCAAGCTCACCGTGCTGGCGCGCTCGCTCGATGTCATCGAGGACGGGCACGAGCTCGCCGAGCACGCCGCCCACCGCCGTCTGGCGAATGAGTTCGCGGTCGCGCTCGACGCGCTTGCGGTAGTTGGCGTACTCCGCATGCACCCGCTGAAGGTCCCCGGTCAGCTCAGCGAGCTTCGCCTCGACCTCGGTGACCTCGACATCGACGAGAGCGGCCTCGACCGCCTCCTCGAGGAGCGGGTCGGGTGCGCCCGCCGGACCTGCCGGCTGACGCACCTCGCCCGACTCGGGATCCACGCGTCGCCTGTCAGTGACCCGCGGACCTTCGAACTCCTGCTCGCTCACTTGTTGTCGCCTTCGCCCTCGTCGACGATCTCCGCGTCGACGACGTCGTCCTCGGACATGTCAGCCTCAGCCTGCGCCGCGTCCTCACCGGAGGCGGTGCCGTCCTGCTGTGCCTGCGCGTACATCGCCGCGCCGAGTGCCTGGCTTGCCTGGGCAACCTTGTCGGTCGCTGTCCGCATGCCCGGGAGGTCGTTGGCCTCGATAGCGGCCTTCAACTCGGCGAGCGGACCGTCGACATTGGCCTTCGCATCCTCGGGGATCTTGTCTCCGTTGTCGGCAAGGAACTTCTCGGTCTGGTACACCAGCGCCTCGGCGCTGTTGCGGACCTCGACCTCCTCGCGACGCTGCTTGTCCTCCTCTGCATGCTGCTCAGCCTCGCGCATCATGCGATCGATCTCGTCCTTGTTCAGGGCGGATCCACCGGAGATGGTCATCGACTGCACCTTCTGTGTCGCCATGTCCTTCGCGGACACATGCACGATGCCGTTGGCATCGATGTCGAACGTGACCTCGACCTGCGGGATCCCGCGCGGGGCCGGCGGGAGGCCGGTCAGCTCGAACGTCCCGAGCCGCTTGTTGTACGCCGCCATCTCGCGCTCGCCCTGGTACACCTGGATGAGCACTGACGGCTGGTTGTCGTCAGCGGTGGTGAAGATCTCGGAGCGCTTGGTCGGGATGGTCGTGTTGCGCTCGATTAGTCGCGTCATGACGCCACCCTTGGTCTCGATGCCCAGCGACAGCGGGGTCACGTCGAGCAGCAGGACGTCCTTGACCTCGCCCTTGAGCACGCCGGCCTGGAGGGCTGCGCCGACGGCGACGACCTCGTCCGGGTTGACGCTCTTGTTGGGCTCCTTGCCGGTCTCGGCCTTCACCAGTTCGGTGACGGCAGGCATGCGGGTCGAGCCGCCGACGAGCACGACCTGGTCGATCTTGTCGAGGCTGATTCCCGCGTCCTTGATGACGGCCTGGAACGGGGCCTTGGTGCGGTCGAGCAGGTCGGAGGTCATGGACTCGAACTGCGCGCGCGACAGGGTCTCGTCCAGGTGCAGCGGGCCGTCGGCGCTAGCGGTGATGTACGGCAGGTTGATCGACGTCTGCATCGAGCTGGACAGCTCGATCTTCGCCTTCTC
>JAPLBU010000141.1 GCA_026392575.1 Actinomycetota bacterium
GCGCACGCGTCTGCATATTCCGATCGTAGGGTGACCTGCCCTCCAGCGTTCAATTCCCGACTACCCTTAGGCAACGCATGCGTCGCGGCAGGAAGGAGGGCCCATGAACGCTATGGGCCGTCGAGGCAGGTGGCTCCGCGTGGCCCTCCCAGTGGTCGTCCTGGTCGCCGGCATCGCCGCCACCGAATGGCGAGTCCAGGTCGACGCCGCCCAGCGCCATGACGAGGCGGTCGCATTGGCGACGAACCAGGCAGTCCAATTCGGCGAGCGGCTCCAGGCAGGCCTTGAGGCGACCTACTACGTGACGCACGTCCTCGATGCCTTCGTCCGCGCCCACGACGGCGAGGTCGTGCCCGGCGATATGGACGGCTTCCTCACCGGCCTGACGGAGCTCCTGCCCTACGTGCGATCCATCGCGGTGGCCCCGGGTAACCGCATCGAGCACATCGCCCCCCTGACGGGGAACGAGGCGGCGCTGGGCCTGTACTACCCGGACAATCCCCAGCAGTGGCCCGCTATCCAGGCCATCATCGCGAGCGGCAAGCCGACATTGGCCGGACCGATCAACCTCGTCCAGGGAGGCAATGGCCTCGCGTTCCGGCTGCCCGTCACCAGCCCCGGACAGGGTTACTGGGGGATGGTCAGCACGGTCATCGACTCTGACGCCTTCCTGAAGGCGGCAGCGGAGGAAGGAATCCAGGGCGTCCCGGCTGGCGTGCGCGCGATCGACGTGAACGGCGTCGCCGGCAAGCCGTTCTGGGGTACCGAGCAGGCATTCGATGACAACGCCGTGATCGTGGACGTTCACCCGCTCGGTGCCACCTGGCAGGCCGGGGTGGCCGCGATGCCGGTCAGTTCAGCGTCCTCCAACGGTATCCGCCTGATCGGCTACTCGTTGACGATCCTCGTCGCGCTCCTGGTCTTTGCCTTGATCACGGCGGTCCAGCGACGTCGGCAACTGTCGATGCGACTGTCACGACTCTCCGACCGCGTGCCCGGCATGCTGTACGAAATGCGGGTTGCCCCCGACGGACGCAGTTCCTTCCCCTATGTCAGCCAGGGCATCGAGCAGATGTTCGGGCTGTCACCGGACGACGTGAAGGACGCCTCGGGTCCCCTCCTGTCTCGCGTCGTCGCCGCGGACGCCGAGAGAATCCGCGATGCCCTCGGCGAGGCCTTCGAGTCTGACGAGCCGTGGCACGAGCAGTTGCGCATGCATGACAGGCATGGAGCCGAGCGCTGGTACCTCACCGAGGCCGTCCCCGAATCGGATGCCGATGGCGGCACCCTGTGGCATGGCTTCATGACCGACGTCACCAGCGAGATGGCCGCGCAGGATCGTATACGCGTGAGCGCCAGCGTCTACGACTCCACTCACGACGGAGTGGTGATCATGGACCCGGACACGCGAATCTCAGAGGTCAACCCGGGGTTCACCGCTCTGACCGGATACACGATTGACGATGTCCGGGGCCGCACCTTCGAGGCGCTCGGCTCGGACCTGACACCCGAAGCCGTCTACCAGGAGATGAAGGCGAGCCTCGCCCGACACGACTTCTGGCGCGGCGAACTCGTGAGCCGACTGCATGACGGGCGCGTGACGTCCCAGTCGGTCGCCGTGTCAGCGGTCCGCGGTGATGCGGGCACCTTGAGCCACTTCGTCGCGATCGTCAGCAGCCAGAACAGCCTGCACGACGATCTGGCCACTGGCCTGCCGAGCCGTCAGGTCCTCGCCGACCGCCTCGCGCAGGCCGTCGAGCGTGCGCGCTTGGCCCATGGACGAGTGGCCCTCATCACCGTGGGCATCGACGAGTTCCGCGACATCAACGAGTCGCTGGGGCATCGCACGGGGGACCTCGTCCTGAAGGAGGCAGCCGAACGCCTGCGCGCCGTCGTGCCCGAGGCCGAGACCGTCGCACGCCTTGGCGGCGATGAGTTCGCCATTCTCCTGAGCGATCACACCGACAGTGCCTCTGTTGAACAGATCGCCTCGCAGGTTGTCCGGGTCCTGGCGCAGCCGTTCATCCTCGGGAAGCGGGAGGTGCACTGCACGGGTAGTGCCGGCATCTCGCTCTTCCCCGAAGATGCACCCGACAGCGCGACCCTGCTCATCACGGCGAACCATGCGATGCGCGGGGCGAAGGACCACGGACGCAACCGGCACCGCCACTTCACGGCAGCCATGCAGGTCGAGGCGCTGGAGCGCGCCCAGC
>JAPLBU010000424.1:0-6714 GCA_026392575.1 Actinomycetota bacterium
CCCGCCTGACCCTCGTCAAGCAGCTTGCGGAACATCTCGACGCCGGTCACGACAGTCTTCGTGGGCGGGCCGGTGTGGATGCCAACGACCTCGATCTCCTCGTTGACCTTGACGATGCCACGCTCGATGCGGCCGGTGACGACGGTGCCACGGCCGGTGATCGTGAAGACGTCCTCGACGGGCATGAGGAACGGCTTGTCGACCTCACGCTCGGGAGTCGGGATGTAGGCATCGATCGCGTCCATGAGCTCGAGGATCGTCGCGCCCCACTTGGCGTCGCCCTGCAGCGCCGGGAAGGCGGCAACGCGAACCACGGGGAGGTCGTCGCCCGGGAACTCGTACTTGGACAGCAGCTCGCGAACCTCCATCTCGACGAGCTCGATGAGCTCCTCGTCATCGACCATGTCGCACTTGTTCAGAGCGACGACGATCGACGGGACACCGACCTGGCGGGCCAGGAGTACGTGCTCCTTGGTCTGCGGCATCGGGCCATCGGTGGCCGCGACGACGAGGATCGCGCCGTCCATCTGGGCCGCGCCGGTGATCATGTTCTTGATGTAGTCGGCGTGACCGGGGCAGTCGACGTGTGCGTAGTGACGCACCTCGGTCTGGTACTCGACGTGCGCGATCGAGATCGTGATGCCGCGCTGACGCTCCTCGGGAGCCTTGTCGATCATGTCGAACGGCGTGAACGGATTCACGTCCGGGTACTTGTCGTGCAGCACCTTGGTGATCGCAGCCGTCAGGGTCGTCTTGCCATGGTCAATGTGACCGATGGTGCCGATGTTGACGTGCGGCTTGGTGCGCTCAAACTTGGCCTTCGCCACCTGAGTTCTCCCTTTTCGTCTTGCCGTCCGGCGTTATCGCGGATCGGTGTCCTGATTTCGTTATGGGTGTTATGCGATCCGCGACTATTCGCCGCGAGCCTTGGCGATGATCTCTATCTGCACATTCGCGGGGACCTGTGCATAGGAGTCGAACTGCATGCTGTAACTGGCCCGGCCCTGCGTGCGGCTGCGTAGATCTCCCACGTAGCCGAACATCTCGGACAGCGGAACCAGCGCCTTGACGACCCTCGCACCCGAGCGCTCCTCCATGGCCTGAATCTGGCCTCGGCGGGAGTTCAGGTCGCCGATCACATCACCCATGAAGTCCTCAGGGGTCGTGACCTCGACGGCCATCATCGGCTCGAGGATGACCGGACCGGCCCTGCGGGCACCGTCCTTGAATGCCATCGAGCCGGCGATCTTGAAGGCAAGCTCGGAGGAGTCGACGTCGTGGTAGGCGCCGTCCTGGAGCGTGACCTTGATGTCGACCATGGGGTAGCCGGCGAGAACGCCGTTCTCCATGGCCTCCTGTGCACCCGCGTCGACGGACGGGATGTACTCGCGCGGGATGCGTCCACCGGTGACCTTGTTCTCGAAGACGTAGCCGCCCTCGCCGTCGCCCGTGGGCTGGATGTCGATCTGGACCTTGGCGAACTGGCCGGAGCCACCCGTCTGCTTCTTGTGGGTGTAGTCGACCTTCTGGACCAGCTTCGTGATGGTCTCGCGGTAGGCGACCTGGGGCTTGCCCACATTGGCCTCGACGTTGAACTCGCGCTTCATGCGGTCGACCAGCACCTCGAGGTGCAGTTCGCCCATGCCGCCGATGATCGTCTGGCCGGTCTCCTCGTCCGAGCGGACGTGGAAGGTGGGATCCTCCTCGGCCAGGCGCTGGATCGCGATGCCCAGCTTGTCCTGGTCGCCCTTGGTCTTCGGCTCGATCGCGATGTGGATGACCGGAGCCGGGAAGGTCATGGACTCCAGGACCACCGGGTTCGCCGGATCGCAGAGCGTCTCGCCGGTCGTCGTGTCCTTGAGGCCCATCACGGCCACGATGTCGCCCGCGCCCACGGAGTCGATCTCTTCACGCTTGTTCGCGTGCATTCGGTAGATCTTGCCGATGCGCTCCTTGCGCTCCTTGACGCTGTTCAGCACCGCGGTGCCGGTCTGGAGGCGGCCGGAATAGACGCGCAGGTAGGTCAGCTTGCCCAGGTGCGGGTCGGTCATGATCTTGAAGGCCAGGGCCGCGAACGGCTCCGAGTCACTGGGCCGACGCTCGATGATGACGTCCTCGTGGCCCGGCTTGTGACCCTCGACCGCAGTGACATCGAGCGGGCAGGGCAGGTAGGCGACGACCGCGTCGAGCATGGGCTGGACGCCCTTGTTCTTGAAGGCGGAGCCGGTGAGCACCGGGGTCAGCTTGTAGGCGAGAGTTGCGCGCCTGATGGCGGCCTGGATCTCCTCGACGGAGAGGTCCTCACCATCGAGGAACTTGACCATGATCGCGTCATCGGCCTCAGCAAGCGTCTCGAGCATCTTCTCGCGGTACTCGGCCGCCTGTTCGGCGAGGTCGGCGGGGATGTCCTCCACCGCGTAGTCCTCGCCCTTCTGGGTCTCGCCACGCCAGGTCAGCGCGCGCATCGCCACCAGGTCGACCACGCCAAGGAAGTCGCCCTCGTTGCCGATCGGGATCTGCAGGACCAGGGGCGTGGCTCCCAGATGCGAGACGATCATGTCCACGCAGCGGTAGAAGTCCGCGCCAGTGCGGTCGAGCTTGTTGACGAAGCAGATGCGCGGGACGTTGTACTTGTCGGCCTGACGCCACACCGTCTCGGACTGGGGCTCGACGCCCGCGACACCGTCGAACACTGTGACGGCACCGTCAAGCACGCGAAGCGACCGCTCGACCTCGACCGTGAAGTCGACGTGGCCGGGGGTGTCGATGATGTTGATCGTGTGGTCTCTCCAGGTACAGGTCGTCGCGGCGGACGTGATCGTGATGCCGCGCTCCTGCTCCTGCTCCATCCAGTCCATCGTTGCGGCGCCCTCGTGGACCTCGCCGATCTTGTAGTTGATGCCCGTGTAGAACAGGATCCGCTCGGTGGTCGTGGTCTTGCCCGCGTCGATATGGGCCATGATCCCGATGTTTCGGGTCTTGGCCAGATCGAGTGCGGTCTCGGTCGACACGTTCGCTTCTCCGTTTGTTTTCGAGGGTCAGTGATGAAGTGGTGGGGTTACCAGCGGTAGTGCGCGAAGGCCTTGTTGGACTCGGCCATCTTGTGCGTGTCCTCGCGCTTCTTGACTGCAGCGCCGAGGCCGTTGGAGGCATCGAGGATCTCGTTCATCAGCCGCTCCGTCATCGTCTTCTCGCGACGCTGACGGGAGTAGCCGATCAGCCAGCGCAGCGCGAGCGTGTTGCTGCGCGCCGGCTTGACCTCGACGGGAACCTGGTAGGTGGCGCCACCGACGCGGCGCGAACGCACCTCGAGGGTGGGCTTGACGTTGTCGAGTGCACGCTTGAGCGTCTGGACCGGATCGGTGCCGGTCTTGTCGCGGCAGCCCTCAAGGGCGCCGTAGACGATCTTCTCAGCGGTGGAGCGCTTGCCGTCGAGCAGCACCTTGTTGATGAGCTGGGTGACCATCGGGGTGCTGTACACCGGGTCGATGACGACTGGCCGCTTGGGAGCGGGACCCTTGCGAGGCATTAGCCCTTCTCCTTCTTCGCGCCGTAGCGAGAACGTGCCTGCTTGCGGTTCTTGACGCCCTGAGTGTCGAGTGCGCCGCGGATGACCTTGTAGCGCACGCCCGGCAGGTCGCGGACGCGACCGCCGCGGACGAGCACGATCGAGTGCTCCTGCAGGTTGTGGCCGACGCCTGGGATGTAGGCGGTCACCTCGATGCCCGAGCTGAGGCGGACGCGCGCGACCTTGCGAAGAGCGGAGTTCGGCTTCTTCGGGGTGGTCGTGTAGACGCGCGTGCAAACGCCGCGGCGCTGCGGACTGCCCTTGAGGGCGGGCGCCTTGGTCTTAGAGACCTTGTCCTGCCGGCCCTTGCGGACCAGTTGCTGGATGGTTGGCACTGTGCCTTCCTGCCTTCTCGTCGAGTTGCCTTACTTCCTGCCGTTCGGTCGTGCAGCCCCGACCCACGCGGTCGGGCGTGTCGCGCAACCTGCACGCATACACGGTGTTCAGATCTTCGTAGACACCCAGCGACCTGAGCCGCTTGCGTGCGCCGCCTTCTCCATGACAGGCGACCATCGGTCACCGGAAGCGGGGGAAGCCACGCACAGTGTGTAGTGCCTTGGGTCAGGCACGAGGGCCTAGGTTACCCGCCGGGCTTCCGGAGAGTCAAAACGGGGTCCCTTACAGGCGGTTGGCGCTGTCCAAACCACCCGCGACGAGCGCCAGCAGGAGGAAGAACGCGCCGATCACCAGCATCGCTGCCCAGACACCGATGTTGACCCAGGACACGATCCGGGCGGCGGTGACCAGTCCCTGACCCTGAACCCGGCCACCCGAGGATGCGATCTCCTTGGCGGCATTGGAGGCAAAGACCAGGGCCACAATCGCCGGGATGATCGGGCAGACGGCCCACGAGATCACGGCGAGAATCAGCGCCACGATCGCGTTGCTCGACGTCTGGCCCGTTGCGGCGGGTGCCGAGGGCGGCGCGACGGGCACCGGGTAGGTAGCCGGCCAGGTCGCGGGCGGCTCGGTTGCAGCCGGCCCGGCCGGAACCGGATAGGCGGGCGGCGGAACCGCGGCCGCCAGAGTACCCCGACCGAAAGAGGCTCCCAAGGCTTTGTATGCGCTCGCACATGGCGCACGGCAAGATGCGCACGTGACTTTCGATGCCCCCCTCGTCGCCGCGGCCACGCTGCGCCGCGCACACGGCATGGATCCGCGGGAGTGCCCTGCCACCGATGTCACGCATCAACTGCAGCTGGCGCATGTGCTGCTCGACGGGGGCTTCGACGGCGTTGCGACCCTCGAGGAGGCCCTCGCCGGCGGCGACCACGGACTCGGCACCGTCGATCGACTCGACGGCGAACTCGTCGTCGTCGATGGGGAGCCCTGGCGGGTGGATTGGCATGGCGTTGCCGAACTCATGCCACTGGAGACTCGGACACCGTTCGTGATCGTGTCGACCCTTGACTCGCCGCGCACGGTCCGGCTGCGGGACGTGAACCGCGACACCGTTGCGGCGGCCGTCGAGAGTCTCGTCGACGATGCCGGCGCAGTGGTGTCGGTACGCCTCGAGGGAGTGTTCAGCTCGGTGCTCGTGCGCAGTGTGCCGCCGCAGGACCCGCCCTACCGCACCTACGCAGAGGTCTGCGTCACCGACGAGGTGCGGTGGGAGCACAAGCCGTTCTATGGCGTCTTCGTCGGATTCCGCTTCCCAGACCTCGAGCCCGGCGCCACCCTCCCCGGCCTCCACCTGCACGGTCTCGATCGACTGCGCACCACCGGCGGACACAACTACGAGATGCAGGTCAAGGACGCCGTGCTATCCGTGGGTGTCAGCCGTGACGTCGTGATGCACCTGCCCGATCGGACGATGACCGACCTGCTCGAGACGCCCCCCGACATGCGCGCCGTCCAACGACAGTTGCTTCGTTCAGGACCACGGACCATAAACGAGCTCGCGAGGTCCATGGGCATCGGTGCCGACGCGGCGACCGGCCGCATCGAATGGCTCGCCGACCGCGGCTTCGTCACCGAACTCGCCGGCGGGATCGGCGGACTCGGCGGCGAGCCACGCTGGCAGACCGCGCTCAAGGCGCCCGGCACGCGGGCGTCGGGCCGCGTGGCCGATCTGCTTGACTCACTTACCGAAATGCCAGCATTCCCAGCACAGACTCCAGGAGACCGCCTTGGCTGACGCAGCACGCTCCGACCACGCATCGGGGGCCGTGAGGGACCTGCTGCGCTGGTATGCGCCGTTCCTGGGCGGGCAGCGCAGACTGCTCGGCTGGGTGGGCGTGGGCACCGTCATCGTCCTCGTCTGCCAGGCCAGCGTCCCCTGGCTCGTCGAGATCCTCCTCCACGAGGGCGAGTGGAATACCGCCCTCCTCCTGGTTCTGGTAGGTCTGGTCGTCTGCCAGTTGGTGGTCTCCTACTTCACCCACATTGGCGCTCACAATGTCGCCAACCGTTCTGCCCGGACGTTGCGCCGCAAGCTGTACGAGCGCATGCTGCGCAGCCGAGTGCTGCGCCAGCAGGGCCTCCGGCGATCGTCCGTCGTGATGCGGTTCACCGCCGATGTCGATAGAACAAGCGACGCCTTGGACGCGACCCTTGCCGAGGGCATCCCTGGCCTGGCACGACTGGTGATCAGCCTCGTGCTGCTCTCCACGATCGACCGGAAAGCCGGCATTGCGATGGCGCTCGCGGCCATCGCCTTCCTGCTGCTGCGCAGGCGAATTGGACGACGCTTGCTGAACGCCGACCGTCGACGAGTGCTTGCGCAGAGCCAACTCGGCGAGACCGTCGACGAGTCCATCTCGACATCGCGCACCATCGGCGGACTGCACCTGACCACGTGGATGGTCGGCCGCTTCGACCATCGCTCAGAGGAAGTCGAGCACCTGTCGCACACGCAGGGGGTCATCGTCTCGCGACTCATCATCGCGGCGCACGCCGCCGGCCTCGTCGGACTCGTTGTCGTAGTGGCCTTCGCTCTCGTGCTGGGCGGCGAGGATCTCGCCGCTGTTGCTGCAGCGCTTCTCTATGTCGAAGGGGCTGTCCGGGGCATGGAGGCGCTACCCCCGTGGATTCGCGATGTGCAGCTGTCCGCTGTCAGCCAGCACCGAATCGACGACATCCTCACCGAGCCTGATCGCATCGCGCTGCCGGCCGATGCCCCGGGGCCCACCATCGACGCCCCCCGC
>JAPLBU010000424.1:6759-9947 GCA_026392575.1 Actinomycetota bacterium
GGGTGCCGTTGGTGGGCGCGTCCGCCCTGCTGCCCCCCAACTCGATCATCGGTGTCGTCACTCCGCCGGGGACCGAGCCGGACGATGTGCTCGGACTGCTGTCCGGCGACATCACCCCGGACAGCGGGCGGGTCACGCTTGATGGATTCGATGTCAGAAGCCCCGACGCCAATCGCGCGATCTTCTATGTGCCCGACGAGTCGGACTCCTTCTCCGCCTCTGTGCTGGACCTGCTCGATGCGGTGTCGCCGGGGATCTCGCCTGAGCAGGCCACCGCCCTCGCCTCATCCGTCGCACTGGAGCACATCGTCTCCACACCG
The DNA here is from genome assembly GCA_026392575.1 of Actinomycetota bacterium. GTDB lineage: Bacteria > Actinomycetota > Actinomycetes > S36-B12 > S36-B12 > UBA10649. The sequence goes on from JAPLBU010000424.1 coordinate 7,080, forward strand.
GGTGGCGTGAAAGCGCCGCTCGGCCCGGGCGGACTGGACCTGACCGTCAACGAACGCCAGCGACTCATGCTGGCCGTGGCCCTCGCCGCGCAACCCCGAGTACTGCTCGTGGGTTCGCTCTTGGGCCTCGCCGACATCGATGGCGCGCTCCCCCTGATCGACACCCTGCGAGGTGGGACTCAGGAGTCGACGGTCATCAGCGTCCGCAGTGCAGAGATCGCCGAGGCCGTCGATCTGATCGTCTTCGCAGCCCACGGCCGCGCCAGCACCGGGACGCACCAGGAACTCCTCGTCGCTGAGCCCGAATACGCAGCCCTCTGGGAGCAGCGACTATCGTCGATCGACGTCGACCTCAGCATTGTCGGGATCGATCCCGCCGACGAGCACCGGATGCTGTCGCGGCTGGTCACCGAGCACTACTCCCCCGGCGACCTGATCTATCGCGAGGGCGCGCCCTCCGATCGCATCGTGTTCATCATCTCGGGGCACGTCGAGATCACCACCCCACTGCGGCGATCTGCGCCTGCCCGTCGGTGAGCGACGGGCCGAGAGCGCACTGGCCCTCGATGACTGCGTGGTCCGATCGCTGAGCCGTCAGGCGATCACCGCCGGCCTCACGGGGCTGCTGGATCGCACCGCCACGGAACGCCGGATCATTGAATCGCTGCTCCGCGACGGACCGGGGACAGCCGAGGAGGTGGGGGCCCGGCTACCCACCATCGATGCCGCCTCCCTCGCGGCCTCCATCGCGCTATTGACCCGCGACGGCGCCGTCAAGGATTCCGACGGCATAATGACCGTCGTCCTTCAGCGAAGCACCAAGACCGGCGCCCGCGACCTGCTGGACCGACTGGGGGATCTGTGACACCGGCGAACACCGCGACAGTTGAGCGACTACTGGTCGATCTCCTTGCTCTCGTCGAGCCGGTCGACTGGAGCACCATCCGGTACCAGGACACCGATGCCTGGGACTCGCTTGTCCACATGGCCCTCGTGACGGATCTCGAGGAGGCGTTCGGCATCTCGCTCTCGGACGACGACATCATGACGATGGAGGATCTTCCCGGGGTGCTTGCCGTCCTCGATGCACACATCTCCAATGCCACACCCGGCTGACCGTGCTGCACAACCGCGCTGACGACGCGATCGCACTCATCGATGTCATCGAGCAGCGGACACTCACCCACGGTCAACTCGAGGCGGCCGTCGCCCAACGTGCCGATCAACTGGCAGCGCTCACGGGCCGCCTCGCCTTCCTAGGCGTCCAGCCATCCGTAACGGCCGTTATCGACCTGCTCGCCCTGCTGACGGTCCGGTCGACGGTGGCGCTTCTCGACAACTCGACGCCGGCCGACCGCCTGACCTCGTGGTGCGACGCCTACTCCCCCGAGGCAATGCTTGGCTTCGATGGCCGCCCCGATGTCCTCCTCGCATCGACACCCACCGAGCCGATGCCCGAGTCGGTGCTCATCCCCACTTCCGGCAGCACCGGGAGCCCGAAGTTCGTACGGCTCACCGAGGCGGGGCTGGCAGCCAATGCCCGGCAGATCATCGAGGCGACTCGCATCGCCGAAGGAGACCGTGCACTCGTCCATCTGCCGCTCTTCTTCTCGTACGGCCTATCGGTTCTCACCAGCCACCTCCTCGCCGGCGCCAGCGTCGTCCTGTCGACCGTCAGCGCCACCCGACCGCAGTTTGCCGAGCAACTCGCCGAGCACGGCGTCACCTGCCTGCCCGGCGTCCCCTTCTCCCTCGAGCTATACCGACGTACCCGCCTGTTCTCCCGCGACCTGCCGCAGTTGCGCTCGGTCACGACCTCGGGAGGACGCGTGCCCCCTGACCTGATCGCGGAACTGGGGCCTGCACTCAGCGAGCACGGCATCGACTTCTGGGCGATGTACGGCCAGACGGAGGCGAGCGGCCGCATCACAGCACTTCCGCCAGAGGAACTGGCTGAAGCACCTGGGTCAGTCGGCTACCCGATGCCGGGCAACCGGCTCTCGATTCAGGAGCCAGACAACGACGGAATCGGCGAGGTCCATGTCAGCGGGCCCGGCAACATGCTGGGTTACGCGACCAAGCGTGCCGATCTCGCTTCCACCGCCGAGCCCATCGTCGACCTCGACACGGGAGACCTCGGGCGTCTCGACTCCCGAGGGCGCCTGACGCTCACCGGCCGCAAGCAGCGCATCGCCAAGGTCTACGGCGCTCGAGTCTCCCTCGATGACGTGGAGTCCCAACTCGCGCCGCTCGGCGTGGTAGCAGCCATCTCCGCAGACGACGGAATCGCGGTGATCACCAGCAACTCCGACGTCTCGGCGCGCGATCTGGAGCGCGCGATGGGGTTCCCTCCGCGCAGCATCAGGATCATCGGCATCCGGCCAGTCCCCCGCACCGCAAGCGGGAAGATCGACTATGGAAGACTCACGCTTCTAGCCGGGGGCACTTCGACATCTCATTCGGGCGGGAACACACAATGACCACTGCCACCGCGACTCCGCCTGCCACGGGTCCGACCGAGCCCACCGAGCCTGCCAAGAAGCGTGGCTTCCGCCTCGGCATCCGCTGGAAGCTGCTGATCTCCTTTGCCACCGCATTCACGGTGGTCTTCGCCTTCATCGCCATCTGGATCTTCCAGTACACGACCACGGTCGCAAAGGACCGCCTCGAGAACGAACTCGACCGCAGCGCCGTGGGCGGAGCGGCGACCATCAGTGCCCCAGCCTTCGCCGAGCTCAACGCCACCGTGCCCGCCGTGCCCGACGCGTCCTACGAGTACGGCCTTGGCTACCCCGACAGCCCGCTGTTCGAGTTGATTGCCAGTGAGTTGTTCAGCATCCGGCAGATCGTCAAGGATGCCAAGGTCTA
>JAPLBU010000194.1 GCA_026392575.1 Actinomycetota bacterium
CCTCGACGCGCGCGTGACTACACGTCTACGCGATAGTCCAGCCCGACTTCGTTCCCCGGTAGCCCGCGAATTCCCCAGTTCTCACGGGGGGACTCCACGATGGTGATCTCGAGGTCGTTCGGATCCAGGCCGACCGCCTCCTGAAAGTTCGCGAACAGCCCCGTAATGAGCCTTCGCTTGGCCTCGGGACTGCGACCGGTGAACATCGACACCTCCACGATGGTGTACCGGTCGCTGCGATCGATGCCCCACACGAAGTCGCCGTCCGACATGGGGAAGAATCGATGGACCCACTTCTCCGGCGGGTACTCCAGGGCCGAGACCACTGCCGCCTGAATGGCCACGGAGATCGCAGGCCGAGCGGCCGGCAACCAGTGATCGCGGGCGTACACCTTGACCTGAGTCACGCACCGACCATAGTCGGAACATCGAAAGGGCGAGTAAAGGGCGAAGCCTTCCACCACGAAGATAGCCGCCAATCCAGGCCACCACCGGACCGCAACGCATGCCCAATGCGTAGCAAACGCCGATTCCCTCACGGAATTCTGGAAAGGGCGAAGGAAAGGGCGAGGGCGAAACAAATCGGTCAATTCCGACACCCGGGCACCAAGTCGGAAGTGCCGAAAGTCATTGCAGCGCAACGACTTTCACATGGGGCCGCCTCGGGTGTCCTGTTCCACGACATGTTTATGGGATGTCCCGCGACATGCTTATGGCGTGAGGGGCGACCGTTCGATGCATGTCGAAGCAGCGGGTCATCGTGGAGGCGGTTCTGGCCGGGAAGTCTCAGGGTGAGGTTGCCCGGCTCTACGGGATCTCCCAGCCGCGGGTGTCCCAGCTTGTCGCGGCCTGGCGCGCGGGTGGCTGGGATGCACTCGAGCCGAAGTCGCGGCGCCCGCAGTCGAACCCGAACGCGACCGGTCCCGACGTCGTGGCCCGGGTGCTAGCGCTGCGGGCGGAGCTGATCGCCGACGGCTGCGACGCCGGCCCGCATTCCATCGCCGCGATCCTGGACGACGAGTTGGACACTCCGCCGGGCGTGACGACCATCTGGCGGATCCTGACCCGCGCCGGGGTGATCACGCCCGAGCCGCGCAAGCGGCCCAAACGGTCGTGGATCCGGTTCGAGGCCCACCTGCCCAACGAGTGCTGGCAGGCCGACTTCACCCACGTCAGGCTCGCCACCGGCCGCGACGCCGAGGTCCTGCTCTGGGTCGATGACCACTCCCGCTACCTGGTTTCCGCGACCGCCCACGCCCCCGTCACCGGACGCATCGTCGTGGACACCTTCCGCGCCGCCTGCGCGATCCACGGCACCCCGCAATCCACGTTGACCGACAACGGATTCGTGTTCACCACCCGCCACCGCCGTGGCCCCAACGCCTTCGAGATCGAACTGCACCAGCTCGGCATCGCCCAGAAGAACGGCACCCCCAACCATCCCCAGACCCAGGGCAAGGTCGAGCGCCTCAACCAGACCCTCAAGCGCTGGCTCGGCGCACGCTCTCCGGCACGCGACCTCCGCGCGCTTCAGCAGCAACTCGACGCCTTCACCGACTACTACAACACCAAACGACCCCACCGATCCCTCAATCGCCGCACCCCCGCCGAGGCCTACGCCGCCCGCGCCAAAGCCAGCCCCGAGCACAACTCCAGCGGCCACTTCCGCATCCGCGACGACACCGTCCACGCCACCGGATCGGTCACCCTGCGCCGCGGCGGACGCATGCACCACATCAAGCTCGGCATGGAACACGCCGGCACCCACGTGCGCATGCTCATCCACGACCTGCACGTCATCGTCATCGACCGCGACACCGGCGAAATCCTCCGCGAACTAACCATCAACCCCGACAACGACAGCCAACCCCGCGGCGTCAAACCCGGACCCCGCCCCGGACACCGCAAAGGCATGCCCAAGGGCTACAAGTTCCCCAAGAAATAAGGATTGACGTGTATCAAGGATCTTGGACAGATTCTCTCCTGACGAGAGGATGGGTCTGTGGCCCGAATGAAGCGCAAGTTCTCGCCTCAGTTCAAGGCTGAGGCGGTGCAGTTCGTGATCGAGACGGGTCGCCCGATCGCTGA
>JAPLBU010000159.1:0-7678 GCA_026392575.1 Actinomycetota bacterium
GGGCGAGGTCAGCCTCTTCGGTGGCACTCCCCAGCACCTCAGTAACGGTCCGGTCGTCAGCGACTTTGACGTGCGAACGTGAAAGAGTCGTGACATCGTGGTTCCGGCTCAGTGCACATTTCACGGTCTCGAGCCCAAGCCCCGCGGACGCGCCAATAACAGCAATTCTCATCATTTTCCTGACTTTTTACGCGGGGCGAAGGATCACTTTCCGCAACAATCTGGCAAAAGATCCGACTGAGAATTTACGTTATCAGACACTCAAATTGACTGGGGTAGCTGAGCGCCCGGACGGTAGACAGATCCCGCAACGGCAATCCCCGGTAAGGGAAGGGCTCTGCCCAGAGCCTGGTTGACATCAGGGCAGCACCACACATTGAAACGCCGCGCCACCTCCACGACCGACTCACCGTCGTGGACCACGAACGACACCGCTTGATACCTGTGCTCCATGACACTCAGTTCCACCAACATCAGAGGAGTGTCAAGCATCAGGCGGAACTACACACGCAAGGAGTGGGGCGGGTCGGGCTCGAACCGACGACGACCAGATTATGAGTTCCACAGGTGCATCCATTCGGAGCCTCTGACATGGCCCGAATAGCGTTACTTAGCAACATGTGTGACCCCTCCGTGTCGTTGCGCGAGAGTAGCCCATCCCCCGGACACTGGGGGAAACGGGGCATTCCCGGGGTACCCGCCAGCCCACCGAAGAGTCCTGGCACAGTCGAATCTTCATCGACGTTCCGTCAGCGTCGATACTGTCCCGGCTGGGAAGCCGTTGTCCTGCAACGGGTGCGGCAAGGCCTAGATGTCGCCTTGGCGTGGCACCCAATCGACATTCCCAACTGCACCTTCGCCGCACATCTGAAGGCGATCGCCTTCAGATGTGCGGTGTCGACCGAACTGTCACCTGGCCCACCACCACGACTACCGTCGTGCCTTCGTTGGTGCGGTCACGCAGTCGGAGTGCTGAAGAGCCCCACAAGCCGATTCTGCTCGACGATGTTGTCGGCATATCGATCCAGGAACTCCTCGCGTGTTGGCGTACCCGCTACCACTGTGTTCAGAGCGAAGACCCAGAAGTAGTAGTGATGCAGCCCATGGCCGGGCGGGGGCTGGGGGCCGAGGTACCCCGGGGTCCCGATGCCGTTCGGTCCCGACGTGAATCGAAGATCGGACTCACCATCGAGCCGGTCCGTTGCGACGGGGATGTTGTAGAGAGTCCAGTGCGTGAACCCCTGAGGAAGTGGCGCGTCTGGGTCGTGGCACACCAGCGCCAGTTCAACTGCGTCCGCAGGCACTCCGCTGATCCGGATGACGGGGGCGCGGTTTGCGCCATCCTGGGAGCACTCGGCCGGAATCCCAGCTTCACTCTCGAAGTCATCCGACGTAACTCTCAAATCTCCCAAACGCAGGCCCATGATGAACTCCCTACTCAGTTGTCGTTTGACCAGCACCGCTTGATGCGTGTACTGGTATCTGGCTGTTGTCTGGCTGTTATCCAGTCAGTCCGAGAATGACGGAGGTGACCTGATCAGGCACTTCCTCCGGCACATAGTGGTCTGCATCCGCGAGCTCGACCGCGCTGATATCGGGACGCAGTTCTTGAGTTCGAGCCCACGCGTCCTCGCTTACCAGGGAACTCTCAGCTCCGCGCACGAGAATCGTGGGCACCGTTAGTCGCTGCAGGGCGGGGGCAAGGTCCGCGCGGAGTCCCGTCACGGTCTGCGCCATCGCCGACGCACTGGCGAGGGGGCGGAACCCGACTTCGGACTTTGCGAATCCCGTGCGGGCCCTGATCGCGATCGCATCCTCGGGCAGGCGACGATACCTCGCTCGAAGGTAGTCCTCTACGCCTTCGAGAGTCTCGAAGTGACTGGGCGCTCCGGTGACACGGGCATCCAGCGCATCCATGACTTCAGTCTCGATGAATGGCGTGTAATCGATGGCCACAACCCCCTCCACAAGTTCCGGGCGCTGTGCAGCAAGCTCGATCGCATTGCGGGCACCGAGCGAGTGCCCCACAACAAAGACACGTGAGGCCAGGATCCCCGACTCGATCAGTGTGGCGACATCGCCTGCGAAGTCAGTTGCGCCGTAGCCGCAGGCAGGCTTCGCGCTCCGCCCGTGTCCTCGTTGGTCCATGGCGACCACCTGCACATGCCTGGACAGCCTGGACGCCACCGGCGTCCAGATGGCGAGGTTGGCAGTAACGCCATGCAGGAGGATCACGCTGACCGGAGCCGGTGGAGTCATGAACACGCAGAAGTCAAGCCCGCCAATATCGACGTGCCGTGACTCCTTCAACATGTCAGACTCCACCGGCCTTCCCAGCCTCAGATCTGGTTCGGGCTCAGCGGCGCAGGCAGCGCCTTGCGGACCGCGACGAGCTGGCGGACGATCTCCTGGCGCTTGGCCATGACATCGCCTTCGCCATACTCGAAGATGCCACCGCCGGTCTTCATCCCGAGCGTTCCCGCCTCTACGAGGTCGGTGGCGAACTTGGAGATCTCCTCACTCTTGCTGAGGTCAGCATTGAGATAGGAGGCGACGCTTGTGTAGATGTCCAGGCCCGCCATATCGAGGAGTCGCATCGGCCCGATGACCGACAGCTTGTACCCGATACCCCAACGGACGCAGATATCAAGGTCCTTCTGCGAGATGATGCCTTCATCCACGAGGGCGAGGCACTCGCGCAGAATCGCATAGAGAACTCGATTCTCCACGAAGCCGGGCTTCTCTCGCTCCAGTACCGCCTCATACCCGAAGGCATGAACGATCTCCAGGATCCGGTCCGTCACGGCCTGATCCGTCTGCTGCCCGGGGATGATCTCGATCATGGGGATGATGTGGGGCGGGTTCGACCAGTGCATGCCCACGAACCGTTCCGGGTGAGCCAATGCGACTGCGATGTCCGTTACCGGAATGCCCGAAGTGTTGGTCGCGATGATGACATCGTCGCCAATGTACGTCTCGACCTCAGCCATTACGGTGCGCTTCAGTTCGAGCCTCTCAGGGATGCATTCGATCACTAGAGCCGTGCCTTCAAGAGACTCCTTCAGATCCGTGCAGAATGTGATCGATCCCGATCCCGCTTGAGGTGCCTCGAGCTGTTCGAGCACTCCTTGAGCCATGCCACACATGGTCTTCGCGTTGTCCAATGCCGCGGAACTGACGTCGTAAACGCGGACGTCGGCGCCGACTCGGGCGAGTACGGCCGCGATGCCGGGGCCCATGGTGCCTGATCCGACGACCGTGCAAGTGCGAGGAATCTCCATATTCGACGTCCCTTTCGACTGATCTCCCTGTGCGATGTGGCGGTCACCACCGTCGCCCCAACTGTTCACGCTCTAGCGACTAACTCCCCCAGTTCCCTTCCATACGTGCAAGCTTCCGGGTCAGATAAGCCCAGAAGTTCTCCTGCGCTCGGGCAGGGTAAATGGTCTTTCGCTTCTGGAGGATCTCTTCTCGGGGTGGCACTGCATGCGGCAGCCCAGACTGTGCCAGCAGAATCTGCATCCGCGCTGCGTCCTCGAGAAAGACACCGGCCAGGGTCGCCGACTTAACGTCGGGGCCTCCGAATGCTGCGCCATGATTGCGGAGGAACACCGCGAGCGCATCGCCGAGCGCTGCCGCGTGAGCCCTTCCCAAATCAGGTGTATTGATCAAGTCGCTGGTACCTGTGTAGTGGGGCACTCCCTGCTCGACGAACCAGACCCCTTCGTTGCTGAAGGCCTCGAGCTGCGCGCCCGTGGCGGACATGGCGATCGAGTAGATCGGGTGCGTGTGCCCGACGACGTTCAGATCGGGCCGCGCTCGCAGGATCTCAGTGTGCAACGGCCATTCGAGGTGTCGCAGGCCGTCACCTTCCAGGATCCTTCCGTCGAAGTCGATCAGGATGAAGTCCTGCTCCCCCACCTCCTCGAGACCCAGATTGCCTCGCTTAAGCCAAAGCCCCCGCCCATGAGGGTCCCGAAGCGACATGTGTCCTAGCGAGAGATCGCCGTGGCCTTCCATCTCCAGGATGCGATGCGCACGCGCCAACTCGCCAAGCATCTCGCGAATCTCATCGGGCGGGTCAATCGGACCGAGTTCAGTCACGTGGATACCTCACTTGTTCGCCTCTGCCACTGTCATTCCGCCGACTCGATTGAGAGGGCGCGCGCCACTTGAGACAGCGACGACAATCACGATTTCGTCGACTCGGGGGGCATCTGGGATCCACAGGGTCATCGCGTCGTAATGCGATCGCACCCAAATTTCATCCTTGTACGCCAGTGGGATGTCTATCGACTGGCCTGGGCCCGCCAACTTGGATACCGACGAGATCCAGGCCTTGCCCCCGCCGACCTGTTCTCTGAAGGCATCCCCGAAAACGCTGGTGATACAGGCGACACCGTGTTCCTGCTCACCGTCTAGACCGACCAGCGCGCCCTTGCCATAGCCCTCGACTTCAAGTCCCCCAAGGAGGGCCACGGCCCTGCGGCCCAGCTCAGCTCCAATCAAATGGCTAGGACCGGTCAAAGCAGATAGATCGTCCTGAAATGGGAGACCTGCCAAGGGGTTTCGCAGCACTACGCCGACAGCTGCCTTGATGAGAGGGGCATCCAGCGGCACCGATCGAATCGCGGTTATCTCGGAAACCGAGGAGAACCACTCTCTGACGAAGTACTCATCCGTGATGCGCGAGTTCACAAGGCACCCAGGGCTGTCTTCGCGGTGGGGTCGTACTTCGCAGTCTCGAGCACTTCGTCCGTGAATTGATTCCCCTTGGACATGCTGCGCGTGTCTGCGAAGAATGCAGACCGTGACTGGCAACGATCCGTGTAGGGCCGCTCCTCGATCTCCCACGCCTGCAACGCGTCTGCGATGGTCAAGAACGCAGGGTCGGACACATTCTGAGCGAGCGTGTACGCATTGACGAGTGCACATCCGGCTCCCTGCCCCAAGGCCGGGCACATTGCGTGGCCAGCATCACCAACAAGGGCGACACTTCCTGCCGACCACGTATCCAAGACGTTTGTCTGGTACCCGTCATAGCGGCCGTGCAGTTTGGCTGCCGGTTCGAGAATCGGACGAAGATGCGGGAAGTGCTCAGCCCACAGATCGAGACTGATGGGCACTGTCGAGCCCTCCTTGTCCGCGATCGGCGCCATGAGCGCGATGTAGAGGTCGTTCTCGTTACAGGGGACGTACAGAACCCTCAGTACTCGGGGCTCGAATCGCCAGAAGTCGATGACGTTGTCCCAATTCCCGGGCCCGAGCTTCTCCTTGTTGCGGGGGACGATCAGGCGAGTGATGCCATCGTCATACCGCGACCTCTTCTGCCCGAAGCCGATGGACTCACGGACCTTGGACGCGACACCGTCGGCGCCCACGACAAGATCCGCTTCGCGGCGTTCACCGTTGGCTAGTTCGATCCACCCGCTTGGATCGGCTGCAACCACCTCAGAGTCCACTCGAATCTCCACACCCAAACGCATGGCTCCATCGACCATCACCTGGTGCAGGTCCTTGCGGGTCATCGTCCGCCAATGAAGGCCGTCGAAATCCTCTTGGGAGACGATCTCGTTCTGCACCCTCGTCTCGTAAAATGGCGGTGTCATCGATCGAGGGATCAGGACAGAGAGCATTCCCAAGGCATCGAGCACTTTGAGACTGTTGTTCCACATCACGATGCCTGCACCCAAGGCGCGCAACTCGGCGCCCTTCTCGTGCATCGTCACCGACCAGCCTCTCTGCGCGAGCGCTGCAGCAGCGGCAAGGCCTGCGAAGCCACCGCCGGCTACCTCCGCATGTCGTCCCTGACCGTCAACCATTGTTAACTCCCCTCGCCATGACCCACAGGGCCATGCTCGTTGCTGCCTTTTCGAATGATGAGATTCCCATCGAACAGAATCTTCGTCGTACTATGACATGTCTTCGTTTCACTATCTACAAAATGTGCATCATTCTATGTCAGTTCACCAGAACGATCTTGGTCGCCTGCTTCGTGTCAAACGACTGATACGCGACGGCTGCATCCGCTAGCGGCACGGAATGGGTGAGCACCCGAGCGGGTCGCAGGGCTCCCGCCTCAATCGCGTTGAAGATTCGCTCGCGATCCTTCGTTGGATTCCCCACCGAGAAGACGATCGATATCTCCTTCTCGAACATCACTCCGTTGTTCAATGGGAAGTCTGGCTCGAAGTGAGCGCCAACCACCGAGATGACCCCCTGCGGGCGCACCAGCGATAGAGCGGCCGTAAGAGCCTGAACCGAACCGGATGCCTCGATGACGACATCCGCGCCAACTCCACGGCTGGCGTCTGCCACTTCGGCCGCGGCCCTGTTGCCAAACGAGCAGGAACGGTATCGACTCCAATAACCCTTCGGGCCGTGCCGACCGCGCACATGATCGCCATGAGTCCGACCGGACCGCAGCCCATGACAACCACCAGGTCGTCAATGCGGACACCACCCCGCTCGACGGCGGCCAAGCCGGTAGGAAGAATGTCGGCCACGAACACCGCATCCTCGCTTGCGACCTCATCCGGCACTTGCCACAGGGTTCGATCCGCGAGCGGGATACGGACGTATTCGGCCTGGCCTCCGTCAAGTCGCGGGTAGACCGATGAGAAGCCGAAGAGAGATCTTGACTCACACTGCGTGAATCGTCCCGCACGGCAGTGAACGCAATGGCCATCAGACGTCATGCTCGTGTTTACGACTCGCTGACCGACGCCGATTGATGTCACGCCACTGCCCACTTCGACAACCGTTCCGATGAACTCGTGCCCGAGAATCGTCGCCAAGTCGAAGCCCGGCACATACCCGTGAAATGGCATCAAATCAGCCCCACAGATAGCGGAATGGGTGACCTTCACAAGAGCGTCAGTGGGAAGCAAGATCTCCGGCTCATCCACATCTGCAACTTCAATCTGCTGCGCCGCCACGAGGCGAATGGCCTTCACGCGAGTTCCTCGATCTCGATGAACAGGCCATCAGGGTCCTGGATGAAGAACCGAGCGCCACCCCACGGCGGCCTGAATAGCGGAGATGAGATCCGAATCCCTCGATTCTCCAACGCGGCCAGGACCGCCTCGCAGTTGTCGACTTCAAGGACCAGCATCGATGACGGTCTGGAGTTGTCACTCATCGCGGTTGGCGTGACGTCTTCCAGGTCTGTCCTCGGGTGCCCTGACCCGATCAAGCAGACCCGGGTACCGGCGGCCTTCACGTCACTGACAGCAAGGATCACTCCAGCTCGGCGGATGCTTCCTTGCATGAACGGCTCCACGGCGGCTACCAACTTCCTGCGAGAATCGACTGGGATGACAGCGTTTCTAACGCGGCTTCAATACCCGCACCCACAGCGACGCTCACGTCCAGGTCACGGAGGGCCTGACCGAGAGCCGCTAGACCCACCAAGGGGTACATTCCCGACGCCGTCGGCCCCATGTGCGCGATTCGCACGATGTTCCCCGCTCCTTGCCCGCCCGACAGCATTACTCCGTACTTGTTTCGGACAAGCTCTCTAACAGCCGTCTCAGCTACGTGCTCAGGCAGTCCGATAGAGGTGAGGCAGTTCGCGGAGATCTCCTCCGATACCGGCCACAACTGGAGTCCCATGCCGAGGACCCCCGCGCGCGTAACCGCGGCCGCCGCATCATGTCGCGCGAAGGCATGATCGCTC
>JAPLBU010000159.1:7702-22495 GCA_026392575.1 Actinomycetota bacterium
TGGCGTATAGGGGAAGCGGCGATCCCCCAGCCACTTCGTCTTCCAGTCCAACATAGACAAGTAGGAGTCGCGTGGTGCGGAGGGATTCGCATTGATTGCAGCCCACGCTTGGTCGCTGACGGAGACCATAGTGATCCCGGGCGGGCCGCCCAAGCACTTCTGCGCCCCTGTCACACAGACGTCGATGGCCCAGGCATCAGTTTCAAATGGCATGCCTCCAATCGATGAGACTGCATCCACGAGCGTCAGGACTCCATGTCTCCGCGCGATAGGTCCAATCGCGGCGCAGTCGGTCACCGTGCCGGAGGGTGTCTCCGAGTGCACCATGGCAATCAGCCGGATCTCCGGATGATCCTCGAGGTAGGCATCAACCCGGCCAGGGTCGACGGCATCGTTGTATGGCACTTCGATCTCGTGCAGTTCGGCGCCGAAGTCGCGTAGCCAGTAGCCCATGCCTTTCCCAAAGACACCCTGCACCAGGTTCAGCACATGCATGCCCGGACTGACTAGGGAGCGGGCCGCCGCCTCGAGACCAAGAATCGCCTCCCCCTGCATGAGCAGGACGTCGTTCTCGGTGCACATGACGATAGCGGCGTTTGCCTGAACGCGGTCAAATGTTGCAAGGAACTGGGGGTCGTAGTGGTAGGTGATCGGCGAGCCCAGCGCAGCCAGAGTTCGTGCTGTCGCCATAGTCGGGCCCGCAGAGAGAGTGAAGTCCGGGTTGCGGATCATGCCTCTATCGCTCCATCCATCTGGTTTGCCATCGTTCGGTCCGTTCGGCCAATCAACGTGCGCCCCTGACATAGGGGGTTCCCAGAGCCGGGGGGACATATGAACCGCGTGCGTAGATGACGAGCATCGCCATCACGACAATGAAGGGGAACATCTGGATCACGTCCGTCGGCAGGCTGATAGTTGTCAGCTGCATCGCCGTTCCAAGCGCGATCGTTAGCCCATACACCCCGGACACCACGAGAACCCACCTGATGCGGCCGCGCGACAGCATCGTGACGATGATGGCGATGTAGCCAACTCCATTTGTCATGAAGGGGGTGAAGGCGCCTGTGGAAATCAGAGCCAGGTATGCACCGCCGAGGCCCGCGAACAGACCTCCTGCCAGGACTGCCCAGCTGCGAGTGCGAAGCACTGAACCGCCAGCAGCATCGAGCGATGCCGGCATTTGCCCAGCTGCCCGGTTTCGCAGTCCCGGATTCGTTGAGGACAGCCACCAGGCAACGACGCCGGCCGCCGCCAGCGCCATCCAGAAGAACGCGCTCTGACTGAAGACACTCTCACCGAAAGCGGGGATCTTTGACAGGAGGGGAATGCTCAAGGCGTCGGGAAGGCCCAGTCGCGGGCTCGTGTCGCTGTACTCCTTGTCGTAGAGGACGCTCGTAATCCCCTCGCCGGCAAGGGTGATGGCGATACCCACGACGATCTGGTTGAGTCCCATCCACACGGAGAGCAGCGCGAACAGCGCGCCACAGGCCAAGCCTGCGATTCCACCGGCAAGCATCCCCCACCAGAATGAACCGCTCGCAAGCGTGACCGCGAAAGCGACGTATCCGCCGATGAGCATCATTCCTTCAATGCCGAGATTGAGCACCCCCGACTGTTCTCCGACTGTCTCGCCGAGTGACGCAAGCATCAGGGGAATGCTGCCGGCGATGACAGCCACGATGAAGACGACGGCGAACTGCTGGGTAAGCATGGCGCTCATGCGGGACTCCCTGAGCGCGATCCACGCCGCCACGCGTTTCGGAGTCCGCGAGGAATGTAGCTTTCACCGAGATCCCGTCGGGTTCCGAAGAACTCAATCAGGGTCATGAAGAGCAGGATGAGAGCGATGATGACCAAGAGGAAATCCACCGGAAGTCCTACGTCCTGGGAAGCGATTGCCCAGCCGGTGGCGAGGACGGCGTAGAACGCTACGAAGGGCATCGTCGCGAGGACGTTCAGTCGTCCCAGGAAGACGAATGGCATGATCGCGGCACCGTACGCTGGATTCCAATTCGCTCTGATATAGCCCCAGAGGCCGAGCGTGTCGACCGCACCTGCAAGGCCGATCAGCGCCCCACTGATCAGGAAGAGCACGACGATCATCCACGGTACGTCGATACCGACGTGGAGTGCCGTGCGGGGGCTTGCCCCGAATATGTCCACGCGCAGACCGAAGGATGTCCGAGTCAGGAGCAGATGGATTCCTACTGCCACGACTATCGCCACCAAGAATCCGACATGGATCTTTGTGCCGGGGAGGTGGGGAAGCATCCGCTCCGCCTCAAGGAGCTGGGTTTGCGGAACGGTGAGTTTGTCTGCGTGAAATGGTCCACGAATCAGCAGATTCACGACGCCGATGGCGATGAAGGACATCATCAGTGTGGTGATGATCTCGTTTGTCCCGTACCGGGCCTTGAGGACGGCGGGCACGATCGTCCACGAGGCAGCGACCAGCGACGCACCGAGCGCCAACACCAGGAAGGCCAGCCACAGGGGCAAGGCCGTGGTGAGCGTGGGTGCAAAGCCAACCGCGACCACAGCACCAAGTAAGTACTGTCCCTCGTATCCCAGATTCCACAGATTGGCTCGGAAGACGACGATCAGCCCGGTCGCCACAAGCAGGAGCGGGGCCATGAGAATGAGACTCCGCTGCCACCCATTACCGATGATCCCGTAGTTGGCCACCTCGCCATAGAAGGCAAGCGGATCGACTCCGATTGCCTTTAGCAGAACTCCGCCTGCAACAAGAGCCAGAATGACCGGGAGCAGAGACCTGACCAGAGCGTCCAGGATGCGTCCTCCGGTGCCGCGCGCTGCCTGCGCACGGGTTGCCGACGGCTCCAGTTCCGTGAGTGGACCCGCAATCTCGTGGTCCAAAGCCTCTGGCCCCTGCGTCGTGCTGGCCGTCATTAGTACTCCGATGCGTTCAGCGGTGTTCGCTCCGTCATTGACGACTTCACCGACCAATTGGCCACGGGACAGCACAACTATTCGATCTGACATTTCCACTAGTTCGTCGAGATCGGTTGAAATCAGGAGCGCCGCCCCACCGTCGGATACGAACCCTCGGATTAGGTCGCGGACACGACCCACCGTGCGCAGGTCCAGGCCGTACGTCGGCTTGTGGAAGACCACGACCTTGGGTCCGTGCGAGAGCTCGCGTGCTAGAAGCAGCTTCTGGATGTTCCCACCTGACAGCGTCCCTGCACGAGTGGTGGTCGAGGGAGTGCGGATCTCATAGTCCTGCACCAGCCGTTCCGCCTCCGCTGTCACTTGCGCCCGTTGGATCCGGCCTCCGCGCCAATACGGTGCGGAGCCGATCTGCTTCAGCATCAAGTTGAGGGCCACACTCAACGAACCAACAATTCCTTCATGAAGGCGGTCATCCGTGACGTATCGCAGGCCCATCTTCTGACGTGATCTGACTCCCTGCCCGGTCACGTCTTGTCCGCTAAGCTCGATCCGCCCGGAAGCCAGGCCTCTTTGCCCCGCGATAGCCTCCGCCAGCGCGCTCTGTCCGTGACCATCGATGCCAGCCACACCCAGAATCTCGCCAGCGCGCAGGTCCAACGAGATCGCGTCGATGGGCGTATCAGACGTTGTACCCATCGTCGAAGCTGAACTGACCGAGAGCACGACCGGTCCTCCAACGTGCGGCGCATATGCGGCACGCCCCTGGGGCTCCCCTGCTAGGAGCACAGCGGCCTCGCTTGCGGCCTCATCTCCGCTCTCTCCGCCGAACATCGCGGTGAGGATGCGGACGCGTGTCGATTGCTCGTCGAGACCGGCTAGTTCCGCCTGGTTGATCCGATGAACGACAACGCCTCGACGCAACACACTGATCTCGTCACCCATTGCATAGGCCTCACGCAATTTGTGTGTGATGAAGATGACCGCCAGTCCATCGTCTTTCAGCCTCGCCACCGTGTCCTGGAGCTTCGCCACGGCCTGCGGCGTCAGCATCGAGGTCGGCTCATCGAGGATAAGGAGCCGCGAACCGCGCCACATGGCCTTGGCGATCTCCACCTGCTGTTGCTGGCCCAACCCGAGCGCCTCTGCGCGGGAGTCCGGATCGATGCTCGAGCCGAGCAGTTCGGAGATCTCCTCAAGTCGAGTCAAGGCCCCCTTCCGATCCTGTCGGAATCGATCGGTGTCCCCGAGCATGAGATTCTCGAGGACGGTCATCGTTGGGATCAGTGTTGAGTGCTGGTAGACGACTCCAACTCCCTGATCTACAGCCGTCCGAGGATTGGGGATAGCAGTGCGAACCCCATCAATCTCAATCCAGCCCTCATCAGGCTGCTGCATGCCCGCAAGGATCCCAATGAGAGTCGATTTCCCAGCACCGTTCTCACCCAGCAGGCAATGGACGATGCCCGCATACAGGTCCAGCGAAACATCGGAGTTGGCGACCACGCCCGGGAATCGCTTGGTGATATGGCGGACAGCCACAACGGGTGCAGCGCTATCCCTAGTCGAGCTCACTGATCTCCCGTCACATCTCATGTTGGTCACCGCCCCGGGATCGTCGCTGAGTGCGACAATCCCGGGGCGGAATCCCCTAGCAACTTGGCCAAAGGCCCGGTACTACTTATCGATAAGTGCCTGCACCGCGTCCTTGGTTGTGGCCGTCTCGACGACGAGCGAACCACTGCCGATGTCGGCAGTCGCCTTTTCCACCGCCGCCTTCGTTTCAGCAGACAGCTTCGGGCTGTCCTGCAGAGACAAACCACCATTCGCCACACTCAGCGTGTAGTTGCGGGTGCCGTACTGGCAGGTGTTCACATCTTCGATTGCCTGCTGGAATGCATCAGCGAAGTTCCAGCGCACCGATGTCATGGCGACGCCCTTGGCGTCAATCGGCGCCACATCACCGATCGTGGCGATGTACTGAACGTTCTGGTCCGCTGGGGCGTTCTCGATGGCCTGTAGGTAACCTACGGTTGCTCCATCTCCCATGCCGAAGACCACGTCTGCGCCTGACGCAATGACCTGGCTGGCGATCCGCTGTCCACCCGCTGAGTCGCCGTAGCCAGCCGGTCCGATGTAGGCAATGACGACCTTGATGTCGGGGTTGACACTGCGAGCGCCCTGAATGAAGCCACCTGACATCTTGAACCAGTTCACGTCTTCAGCGGAGGCCACGATGCCCACCGTTCCCGTCTTGCTTGCATCGGCGGCTGCGATGCCCGCTAGGTAGCCGCCTTCCTGTGCATCGAACATGACAGACGCGACCTTGCCAGGCTCAAGCTGATCAACATCCATCGTGAGCACGGGGACGTCATTTGCATCGGCTACCTGCTTGGCGGCGTCCGAGAAGCCACTGGCGTGGGCAATGATGAACTGATTTCCCTTGTCAGCGACCTGAGACAGGATGCTCTGCGTGTTGTCGTAGCCCACGCCTGAATTGACGTCAGCTTCGATGCCCAGCGCGGTACCGGCAGCCTGAGCTCCCTGGATGCCCTGCTGGTTCCATCCGTAGTCGGACTCCTTCTCCGGAGTGACGACGGCGAACTTGGTTACTGCTTCCGCATCGCAAGCGGGCGCAGCCGATGATGCCGGTGCCGCCTCCGAAGCGGCCGGTGCCGCCTCCGATGCGGCGGGGGCCGCGCTTGAAGCGGCCGATGAGCTGCTCGTGGAGGAGCAACCCGAGAGCGTCAGGGCGGCCACTACAACTCCGCCTGAAAGACCGACTATCAACCGCCGATGCTGCTTGCCTGGTAGAGCCTTGTTGGGATCCAACACCTGAGCCTCACCTTCCTTCGATCGCCGCGAGCCACCATGACGCCGGGCACTCATCACTATTTTCTACATAGTGATATGTCTGCCGGACAATATACGAGTAGTAACTCCGGGTCAACGGCTTTACACAGTTGTTATCGGAATCCCAAATCTTCTGGCAGGGCAACGGTTTCGGCAGGACGCAGACATGGTCGTCCGACAACGCGCAGCGGCTTTGAAGGTGTAACTGAATCGGGAGCTTTGACCAAACGATCGTGAGCGCTCCTAGTGGCGCGTGTGCCCGCCGTCGACCACGATCGTGGAGCCGGTGACCCACCGCGCTTCCTCAGACGCAAGGAATGCGACCATCGGCGCAATGTCATCCGGCATCCCCCGACGCGGGATCGCCTGCATCGGAACCACGAAATCAAAGCCAGCCGCATGCGCGCCGGCGAGAACGCCTTCGCTCTCGGTGAGTCCTGGGGCTACCGCGTTCACCGTGATGCCTGCTGAACCCAATTCAGTCGCGAGTGCTCTGGTGAAGCCGATGACCGCGCCCTTGGAGGCCACATAGTGGGCCAGGTTTGGGGTCCCGGCCACAAACACGTTGGATGCGATGTTGATGATGCGGCCGTACCGTGCTTCCTGCATAACATCGCCGACCGCACGGCACATCAGGAACAGTCCATCCACGTTCACCGACATCACCCGCCGCCACTCCTCGAAGGTAAGTTGGGCGTACGGAACGAAGGGAACAATCGCCGCATCGTTTACGAGGATGTCTATGCGTCCGAACTCCTCCATCACGGTGGCCACGAGCGCGGTGACGGAGTCGGGGTCGCTGACTGCGACGAATTACGCGGCGGAATAGGTCTGGTCGCTACCCGCCGTAATACTCCGGGGCCTTCTTCCAGCTCAGGAAGGGATCCATGTCATGCGAGGGATAGAGGTCTGCGGGAAGTGTGCGGGCGAGATACTTCAGCCGGCGGAGAGATTCCACTGACTGACTTGGGTCAAGGTGGAACCCTGCGATGACCTCGCGCTCAAGATTCTCGAACGTGTACGCGGCATCCCCCGTGAACAGCATTGAGTTCTCACCAGTCAATTCGACCAGGAGCGAGTAGTGGCCAGCCGTGTGGCCGTTCGTCTCGAACAGTCTGATTCCGGGAAGGACCTCATAGTCATCGCCGGCGATGAGCTTGTAGTTGGCACCCAAGTCGAAGTTCATGTCCGAGTAGCCGAGACGCTCAAACGGCTGGGGAACTCGCGCGTGCACCAACTCGTCGCGGTGCAGGACCGTCGTGGCGTGTGTGAGCTTCCCATTCCCTCCGACGTGATCGAAGTGCAGGTGGGAGTTGACGACGATGTCTACGTCTTCGGGCCTAAAACCCGCCTTCGCCAACTGCGCGGTCAGGGTCTGGTCGGGTGTCTGCTCGGGCAGTTCGAATGGCAGGACTTTCAGGACATGGTCCAAGTCGTAGCCCGAGTCATACAGAACGAGGCCGTCCGGATGGTCGATGAGAACGCTGTAGACAGGGAAGCGGACAGGCGTCCCGATGTCGAAGTGCCACATGATCTGGGACCGGTCAATCACCAAGGAACCCGAATCGAGGATGTAGACCTTCGGATTCGTCATCTTGCCTCCCGGCCCTACTTGCGTCAACGTCTTGCGGACATGATCGTGTGGCAAGGGAACCCTAATGCCAAATAGTCCACAGAAATCTGCTTTATTTGAAAAATCTTCCAGCCGTGAGCGTTAGCGCGACACGCCGAGGCGGCCACTCACGCACTGGATCCTCTGGATCCGAGAGGGAGGATCCTCAATCCGTCAGGAGGAGACGCGAGACATCCGTGCTGGCCGAGAGCACGAGTTTGCGCATCTTGGCCCTTTGGCGAGGTCCGGCGGCGAACGAAGGGGCCACGAGCGATATTGCGCCTACGATCTGGTTCCCGAAGCTGACCGGCGCGGCCACGGCGTATATCCCGCTATCGACCTCTGACTCGCTCTCCGCAATACCCTGCTCGGAGATAGCCGCCAATTCCTTCTCCAGTGCGCGAAGCTGGCGGGTTCCCATCTCAGCGCAGTGGTTCTCCAGATACTCCGCGCGCTTCAATGGTGTCCATGCGGCAAGGAGCACCTTTGCCGCTGCGCCCCGGTGCAGCGGCATCACATGCCCAGGCTGGAAGGAGATTGCCAGCGACTCGTTCGGCTGCACTGCTGCAACGCACACAGCGGCATCGCGAATTCGCTTCACGATGAGGGCAGTGCTCTGTGTCTCCGCCACAAGGCTTTGCAGGATCGGTCGAGAAGTCGTGGCCAAGTTGAGTGATCGCTCAGCAGCCGAGGACAGTCGAAGAACCTGCGGCGAAAGGACGTAGACGCCGCGCATCCGTTCCTCAACCAGGTACATCTCTCGAAGTAGGGCCAGGTACCTGTGAGCACTGGGAAGGGAAATCGCGTGCAACTGCGCGACTTCCTCCACCGTTGTCTCGGAATGGTCCTCACTGAACTGAAGCAGAATCTGCAACACCCGTCGGGCGCTGGACACGCCTCTGGTCTGACTCGGTTTGATCAACGGTCTCGGCCCCCTCTTTGTTCGCACACGCTCAGGCACGGCATCGCCATCGCCATCGCCATCGCGACATACTCACCCGAGGGCGAGACTCTACCCCCATCGGAAGGGATGAGAGGCCTTCACCCCACACGTGCCTTCTCGCGTGGACATCGGGTATCAGCCCAGCTTCTACTGCGAATTTGATCATCAGTCGCACGCGATGTGGACTTCTATCCCTTCGTCGGGTGTCAACTTGCTACCGTCCGATCATGTTCAAGACAACGGCCGTGGTGGCAGGCGCTGCTGTGTTCGCGATGGTGCTCACGTCATGTGCTGGCGAAGACACGCTCAACACCCAGGCGACTGCGTTGGTCCAGCGCCTGTCAGCACAAGATGCCAAGGTGCCCAATGTGACAGGCCCGCCAGAGTGTGAGAGCCCACGTGAACATGTCGTTGAGGGCAGCGGTGACTCGGCTACGTTCCGCGTGATCTGCAGAGTCTTCTACATGCAAGGCACCACCGACCGCTGGAAGCAGATGCTGTGCATCGGGACATTCAGCCGCGATCCCATGTTGGACTACTGCTACGACTGGGCACCGTACGAGACGTCCCCCAGTTGATGGTTCGCCCGCCTAATCGGGCGTGGCTCTCCAACAACTAGCCCGGCCCCTTGACGCGCCGGAGCCACCTCGCGAGCCGACGGTCGGTCCTGACAACACAGGATCCGGGCATCGGCCGTGGCGCGACGCCCGCTTCCTCGGCATGATGGCGGCATGCGGGTACTCGTACTGGACGATTGGGAGGGCTCCGCCCAGGCTGCAAATTGGGCTCAACTGCCCGAGGACGTAACCATTGACATCCGACGTGAGAGCATCCCGGCATCGGCCCTGCCCGCCGAACTTGATGGTTACCAAGCGATCGTTGTGATGCGCGAGCGCACTCCCCTGTCTCGCACGCTACTTGCGCGCCTGCCCTCGCTCCGCCTGATCGTCACGACAGGCGCTCGCAACGCATCGATTGATCTCGAGGCCTGCCACGAGTTCGGGATCACCGTGTGCGCCACGGATAGTGGCGGATCGCCCGTCGTAGAGCACACATGGGCTCTCATCCTCGCTGGCCTGCGGGGAGTGCCTCAGATGGCAACCGGAATGCAAGCGGGCGAGTGGAAGGGCCACGTTGGCCGTCAACTGGCTGGTAGCCGGCTGGGATTGATCGGGCTCGGTAAGACCGGTACGCGTGTCGCGCGTATCGCGCGAGCGTTTGACATGGAGGTGGTCGCTTGGAGTCCACACCTGACTATTGATCGGGCAGAGTCTGCCGGAACGGCCCTCGTCGACAAGGCGGAGTTGTTCGCTACCTCTGACGTGATCTCCGTTCATATGGTTCTGGCGGCGGCGACCCGCGGGATTGTCGGAGCACATGAACTCGCACTCATGAAGTCCGATGCTTGGCTCGTCAATACCAGCCGGGGGCCACTCGTTGACGAGGCTGCGCTCATCGAAGTCTGTTCGAAGGGGCTCATTGCCGGCGCCATGCTTGACGTGTTCGACACCGAGCCGCTTCCCACGGACCATCCGTTGCGCACCACGCCGAGATTGCTGCTGACACCGCACGCCGGCTACTTGACCCGTGAGACCCTCGACGGCTGGTACGCAGATGTCATCGATGACCTTCTCGCTTACCTGGCTGGCTCACCGATCCGAATCCTCGACACCCACTGATCGATCGCTCAATCGGACATCGACCACGCCACACAGCGCCCGCGACGAAGGCCCGGCGGCGCGGCTAATTCGCGATGCGGCTGTCTACGCTCTTCCCGTTGGCGATGATGGCGATGCGGCTGCAACGCAACGACTTCGGGACCTGCGCGGCGATGCGACCGGACTGCCAAAGACACGGTGACGTCATCAGTGGCGAGGATGTCGACGGTGGAGCCCCCATTCACTGGCCACATGAACTCCCCTACCGAATCTCCAATGCACTCGTGATGCACGCCTGCACCGGGATACCCGTGGACTGCAATCAACCGGTCCAGATGACCGTGACCAACGTCGGACATCGTGAACGAATCCATGGCTGGCGCTAGTAGCAGTTCGCAACTCGAAGAAGCTCCTCGACGAGCGCGCGCGGACCCACGGCGACCCCGTGTGATCCGCGCGGGGAGGCGATCGGAAAGCAGACGCCCCCCGCTTCCATGACCACGAGCGCAGCGCCGATCCAGTCCCACTCAGCAAGGTCGTCCTCTATGAAGACGTCGATGCCACCGGTGGCCACGGAGCAGATGTCCAGTGCCGCGGAGCCACCGCGTCGCAGGTCCGCCACACGTGGCAGAACGCGACTTAGGACCTCGACCTGTGCCAGACGACCTTCGGCCTCATAGGAGAAGCCCGTGCCCAGAAGGGCCCGGTCCAGGCCACGAGGCTCACCCAGGGCCAGGCGGACACCATTCAGCCACGCGCCCTGACCTCGTTCGGCGACATAGGTTCGACCGAGCCGCGGTGCGTGCACGCAAGTGGCCAGGGGTCCGTGCCTATCGACTGCCGCCACACTGACGGCAACATCGTCGCGGCCGTAGAGAAAGTTGACGGTGCCGTCCAACGGATCGATAACCCACCAGATGGCGGATTCGCCGCCCTCGCGCCCGGCTTCCTCGCCAATGACGGCGTCATCGGGGCGGTGTCGGGCGATGAGCTCGCGGATCAACGACTCCGAGGCCTGATCCACCTCGGTAACCGGGTCGGTTTTGGACGACTTGAGAGTGACCTGATGGATCGAATCCCAGCGGCTGAGGATGAGTTCGCCTGCAGCCAGGGCCGCTTCGCGGGCAACGGCCAAGAGGTCCGGACTCATCGCCGTTGCTGCGTGTCAGGATCAAATGCGTGGAGGGACCCCGGCCGTGCCTGCACGCCGACCGTGGCCCCCTCGGTGATGCCAGCCAATGCCGATCCTTCAACGACCGTCGTGAGGGCAATTTCGGCGCAGCGGACTCGCACGATGGCCCGCGGTCCGAGCAGTTCAACAAGGTCGATCGTTCCGTCGCTGCCGCCCGGAGTAAGGAGCGCATCCTCCGGCCGTAGGCCCAGGATGACGGGACCGGGGACCATCCCTTCCGTCGGAAGCACCAGCCCGGGCGTGGCACTGCGAAAGACCCCATCGGCGACCTCGCCGGGCAGCAGGTTCATGGTGGGTGACCCGACGAAGGCGGCGACGAACGTGTCGGCCGGTTCGGCGTACACCGAGGCGGGTGTCCCCTGCTGTGCGACGCGTCCGTCTCGCATGACGACGACCTTGTCCGAGAGGGTCATCGCCTCCTCCTGGTCGTGCGTGACGAAGACGGCCGTCACACCGAGCTGGCGCTGGAGACGCAGCAGTTCCGTGCGCATCTCCAGACGCAGCTTCGCGTCGAGGTTGCTGAGGGGCTCGTCGAACAGGAACGCCTTGGGCTGACGGATGATGGCTCGGCCGATGGCCACCCGCTGCTGCTGCCCACCGGACAGTTGCCCAGGGAGCCGCTCCAGCAGGTGAGTGAGCGACAGGCTCTCAGCGACCTCCGTGACACGCAGGTCGATCTCCTCCTTGGCCACTCCGCGCGCCTTCAGAGGGAAGCCGATGTTCCGTCGCACGCTGAGGTGTCCGTACAGCGCGTAGTTCTGGAACACCATGGCGATGTCGCGATCCTTGGGCTCGAGCCCCGTGACGTCGACATCTCCCACCAGGATGCGTCCTCCGGATGTCTCCTCGAGTCCCGCAATCATGCGCAGGGTCGTGGTCTTGCCACACCCCGAGGGACCGACCAACACCGTGAACTGGCCGTGCTCTAGCTCGAGGTCGAGATCCTCCACGACGGTCACGTCGCCGAAGCGCTTCGTGACGTTCTGCAGCGAAATCGAGGCCATTGTGGGTCTCCTGTCTCGGGACGAACTAGTACTTCAGGGAGCCGCCGCTGATCCCACGGACCAATCGACGTTGGACGAAGAAACTCGCGATCAGCACGGGTACGACCGACACGAGGATTGCCGCACACATGGCGCCCAGCTGCACACCACGGAACGTGTTGAAGCCCGCAATGGCCACCGGGAGGGTCTTGGCGTTGCCGGGCGCAAGAATGAGGGCGTAGAAGAGGTCGTTCCAGGAGAGCACGAAACCGAAGACGGCGGCGGCTCCGAGCCCTGGTGCCACCTGAGGGAGAACGACCGCCCGGAAGGCGGCGAACCTCCCCAATCCATCTACCTGGGCCTGCTCCTCGATCTCCTTGGGCACGGCTTCGAAGAAGCCGATGAGGAACCAGGTGACGACGGGCAAGACGAGGCTGATGTGAGCGACGGTGACCGCCACGAGCGTGTCGTTGAGGCGAAGTGCGTAGGCCATGGCCAGGAATGGGAAGACGAGAACGGCGGGCGGG
Source organism: Actinomycetota bacterium (assembly GCA_026392575.1). GTDB lineage: Bacteria > Actinomycetota > Actinomycetes > S36-B12 > S36-B12 > UBA10649. The sequence goes on from JAPLBU010000159.1 coordinate 20,381, forward strand.
AGTACCTGCGCGCTGAGGATTCCGAACCTCGTGAAACTGCCGCCCTCAATCACGATCGACCAGTTTTCAAGGGTGGGCACGAACAGCAGCTGAAGTGGGTTGTTGATGGCCTGCTCGGTCTTGAAACTGCCCAGGAGGACCCACAGGAAGGGGCCGCCCACCATGAAGACCGCGAAGATGAGGAGCGCGTTCGTCAGCCACTGCGAGATCTTGCGACTGCCGGTCATCGGCGTGCCTCCTTCACCATGCGGCGGAACAGGACAATGACGATGGCGAGCACGATGATGAGGACGACGTAGGCCATCGCCGAGGCCTGGCCGAGGCGGAAGAACTGGATGCCGGTCTGGTAAATCAGGTACTGGATCGTCTGGGTATCGGTGCCGGGTCCACCGCGGGTGATGGCGTAGACGTATTCGAAGACGCGCATGGCATCGAGTCCGCGGAGCAGGACGGCGACGACGAGGACTCCCGAGAGCAGGGGGATCGTGATGCTGCGGAAGGTCAGCCATGCGGATGCCCCGTCAACGCGCGCGGCCTCGAAAGGCGCGCGCGGCAGGGACTCCAGTCCCGCCAGGAGCATGAGGACCATGAACGGCGTCCACTGCCACACGTCGATGAACGCGAGGGTGAACAGCGCAGTGCCGGGGCCGAAGTAGTCGTAGCTGAGGTGCAGCTTCTCGAGGAGCAGGTTGAGCGGGCCGAGTTGCGGGTTCAGCAGGAACCGGAACATCAGGCCCACAGCGATCGGCGTGACGAACATCGGCGAGAGGAGGAAGGATCGGGTGAAGTCGCGAACTCGCTTCTGCCGTCTCAGTGCCATGGCGAGGCCCAGCCCGATGACCAGTTCCAGCCCTACAGCAGTGACCATGAAGGTCGCCGTGACCATGAGCGCACTCCAGAAGGAGTCGTTGCTCAGCAGCGCCTGGTACTGCGCGAGGCCGACGAACTTCGTCTGCCCCGTGCGGGTGATGCGGTAGTTGGTCAGGCTCAGCCAGAAGCTGTAGACCATGGGGTACCCCACGACGGCAACGAAGAGGGCGACTAACGGCGCCAGCATGCGATATCTGAATGCCATCAGTCGCCCTCTCTCGTTACTGCGGGGCCACCCATGTGATGCCCCAGGTCGTGCTACAGCTCAGTGCAGGGTGCTAGAGACCCTGGACCGCGGCTGCTTGCTTCTGCGCCTCCGCGAGAGCGTCGGCAACCTCTTTCTGACCCGCGACGGCCGAGTTGAGCTCGGTTCCGACCACCTGGATCATCTCCTCGCCGCTGGGGCCCTGCGAAAGCGGCGCCGAGTTGGCGAGCATGGCGGCCACGGCGCTGTAGTAGTCAGCGCCGAAGCCCTTCTCGGCAACCTCGGGATCGCTGAGCGGAGCCAGACGCACCGGTGCGCCGCCAGCGATGACACGGGTCTTCTCGACCTCAGGTGAGGTCAGCCAAGAGATGAACGCCCATGCCGCATCGGGGCTCGCGGAGTTGGTGGGAATCGACCAGCTCCATTCGCCAAGGACACCCTTGCCACCGGGCATCGGGGCGAGCGCGTACTTGCCGGCGAGGTCACCGGCCGAGCCACCAACCTTGTTCAGCGTGGGCAGCATCCAGTTGTAGGAGACCATCATGGCCGCCTGATCGCTGGAGACTGAGCGGAGCGCCTCGTCGAATCCCCAGTTCAGGGAGTCCTTGGGGGCGGCCGTCTCGTAGGTCTTGATGTAGGCGTCCAGTGCTGCCTTAGCCTCTGGCGTATCGAGGGACGGCATGCCGGCCTCATCGTAGATCGAGCCGCCGGCTGCGAAGAGCCAGTTGCCCCACTCTTCAAACACCTTGTAGCCGCGCTGCGGTTGCATCGCAATACCTGCGCGCGCCTCGGTCGTGAGGGCCTGTGCGGTCGTCACGAGCTCATCCATCGTGGTCGGGACGGGCAGGCCGGCGGCCTCGAGGAGATCTGTCCGGTAAATCAGCCCGAGCACGTAGTTGTAGAACGGAACACCGTAGGTGGGACCGGCGACCTCGTTGATCGCGGGGAGCGGTGCCGCGAAGTCCTCGTAGTTGTAGTCGGGCGTGGCGGCGATCTGGTCCTGGAGTGGAGCTAGGAAGCCGGCCTGGGCGAAGTCGTAC
>JAPLBU010000064.1 GCA_026392575.1 Actinomycetota bacterium
ACAAACGGGTGAGCATCGTGGGGATGGGGGCCGTTATTGCCGATTTCTCCCGGGTCAGCAGCGGTTTCTCCCGGGTCAGCAGCGGCCGGCGGCGTAGTGCTGTACCCAGTACTGGCCGTATGCGCTCTCGGAGGCCGTCGCGTGGCCGAAGCCGACATGGGTGAAGGCCGACTCTGAGATCGTCGCCAGGTGACTGGCTGAGCCACGCCAGCCCTGCATCACCTCGTAGACCGTGCGCTGGCCGCCGGCCAGATTCTCCCCCGCGAGGGTCCAGCGGTATCCCGCAGCGGTCATCCGCTCCCCCGGCCCCCGGCCGTCGGGACCGATGTGTCCGAAGGTGTTGGTCCGGGCCAACTGGGCGGCGTAGGCCTGCGCAGATGCCTGCAGCGACGGGCAGTAGACGACGGGCGCAGCCCCGGCCAGTGACCGCACCGCGTTGACCCGGGCCAGCATGCGAGTGCGCCATCCTGAGGCAGGTTTCGCCATCGAGGTGGCCCGTCGGACCTGCCACTCCCCCGCCGACCCCGCTGCCGCCCCGACGCTCGTGGGCGGCAGCACCAGGCTGAGGACCAGGACGGCCGCACCGACGAGGGCCGCTCCGCTCATCCGTCGCATGTGTCCAGTTTGCCCTATCCTGATACTAATGCGCCGACACCGCCCGGGAGCTTACCTCTCCCTTACCCGGGGCTGATCGCCCGTGCACATATCGGACGCAGGATGGTCCCCATCGGACCGATATCCCCACGAGGGGTTTGGGACGGGGGAACCGAGGGAATACCAGAAGCGTCAGAAGTGTCATCGCAAGAAGCCGCTCGAAGGGACAGACCATGAGTGAATCGATGCGCGGAACCCGACTGGGTGCGCTGAGTTACGAGTCCGACGCCCGGATCGCCCCTGCTGAGCGTCTGGTCATCTCCTACGTATGCCCCGAAGGGCACCGCACCATCATCCCCTTCTCCGTTGAGGCAGAGGAGATCCCGTTCGAGTGGAACTGCCGCTGTGGTCGGGTCGCCACCCGCCCCGATGCGCAGGCCCCAGAGGCGAAGCCCACCAAGCATGTCCGTACCCACTGGGACATGCTCCTTGAGCGCCGCACGATCGCCGATCTGGAGATCCTGCTGGAGGAGCGACTCGCTCTGCTGCACGAGACTCGGGGCACGCGGGCAGCTGCCCTGCGCAAGTCCGCCTAGACGATCTCTCGAGGACCGGTGTCCGGGCGGTTGCTCGGGCCCGGTTCGTTCGGGATCACGGTGCCTTGGATGATGTCGCCGCCGGGGTAGTGCACGCCGGGCATCCGAACCATGGTGATTCGCGATGACAGCCAGGTGCGCGCGCTCTGACGGAACAGCCGCTGCGTCGGCGGAATGACCAGCAGCAGACCGACGAGATCGCTCCAGAAGCCCGGGATCGCGACCAGCACGCCACCCACGAAAGTCAGGGCATGCCGTGAATCTGGCTCACGTCCGGTCGCGGAGACCTGCTGGATATCGCGTACCGCGCCGTTGCCCGCATGTCGCATGATGGCGAAGCCGATCGGGAAGCCCGCCAGCACCAGCAGCAGCATCCATCCCCAGCCGATCCACAGGGCGACGGCGTACGCGGTCGCGACCTCGAGCAGCGGATAGCCGAAGACCAGCAGGCGTGAGCGGAAACTCATCGTTGTGCCTCGCCGGTATCCGCGCGCCGGGCGTGTGCTCGACGCCGGATCCTCGTCACCTTGTCGTCCACGCCCCAGGCGGTGACTCGCCAGAGCGCTTCGACAACAATCTTGCGGCTCATCTTGCTCGCACCCTGGGTCCGTTCGACGAACGTGATCGGCACCTCGCGCACCCGCATTCCGCGTTGCAGCGCGCGCCAGGCCAGGTCGATCTGGAAGCAGTACCCCTGCGAGGCAACCTCATGCAGGTCGAGTCGGCGCAGGGTGTCCGCGCGGAAGGCGCGGTAGCCGCCGGTGGCATCGCGCAGTGGCACACCGAGCATCACGCGCGTGTATGCGCTACCGCCCTGGGAGATCAACTGGCGACTCTTCGGCCAGTTCTCCGTAGCGCCGCCGGACACCCAGCGCGATCCGAGAACGAGATCAGCGTCGCGCAGCGCCACGAGGAGGCGAGGGAGCTGCTCGGGCTGGTGTGAACCATCCGCATCCATCTCGACAACGACGTCGTAGCCCTCCTGCAGAGCCCACGCGAAGCCAGCCAGGTAGGCGGCTCCGAGCCCCTCCTTGCCCAGTCGGTGCATGACATGAACATGGTCGTCGGCAGCAGCGAGTTCGTCGGCGACGCGACCGGTGCCATCGGGCGAGTTATCGTCCGCGACCAGGATGTGGGCCTCGGGAACAGAGCGACGGACACGCTCAACGATGATCGGCAGGTTCGCCAATTCGTTGAAGGTCGGGATGATCACCACGATGCGGCCGAGGTCGGCGAAGGATGTGGCGCTCACGCAGTCAGCCTAGGCGATGCCACGACGGCGACCGACACGCGACCACGATGCTCCGACGACCAGCGCCAGTAGGCCTGCGAGGCATAGGAGAAGCTCGACAACGTGCCCGATGCGCGTCGCGAGGGTTAGCTCACCGCGCAACGGCACCTCCGCGGTGAGCCAGCCCTGCTCCCCTTCGTCCAGACGCTGTGCGATCCCGCCGTCGGAGTCCACGACCGCCGAGATTCCGGATGTCGAGGCGACCAGAAGGGATCGGCCGGTCTCGATCGCGCGGATACGCTCGATGCCGAGTTGCTGGGCAGGCTGGGAGGTCCCGCCGTAGGTTGCATTGTTGGTCTGCACCGTGAGCACCCGGGCGCCGCCGTCAACTACAGCGTTGACAACCTCGCCGTACGCGATCTCGAAGCAGATGACGTTCCCTACAGCCACCCCGCCGATCTCCAGGTTCCCTGGGTCGGACCCGGGGATGAAGTCGCGAGGCACACGTTCGAACCGCCCGATGAGTCCCGCAACCAGGTCGCGGAACGGGATGTACTCCCCGAACGGGACCGGGTGGGTCTTGATGTACATCTGCGTCGGGCCGGCCACGGGGTCCCAGACGATCCCGACATTCCATACACCGTCTGGGTTGCCGGGCACGGACGTGACAGCCCCGACGAGGATCGGCGCACCAACCGCCTTCGCCGCTGCACTGATGGCATCGGCGGCTGCCGCGTCGGCGAACGGGTCGATATCGGAGGCGTTCTCCGGCCACAGCACGAAGTCCGGCTGCGGTTCCTGCCCGGATCGGATGGCTGCCGCGAGCAGCATCGTCTGCGCAACGTGGTTGTCGAGCACCGCGCGGCGAACGTCCATCGCCCCCATCCCGGTCTGCGGAGTGCCCCCCTGGACGAGGGCGATCGTCGCACTGGTGGGTCCTCCGACATCGTCACCGCCGGCGGATGCGGGCAATGCGACGGGCACCAGGATGGCGAGTACGACAACAGCCAGCCAGCCGAGTGCGGGCCGGCGTTCCCGGCGGCGGATGGCCAGCACCATGGATACCAGGGCCGCGCCGATGAGAGCAACCACGAAGGTCACCAGCGGCGTGCCACCCACCGGGGCCCATGCGCCGAGGATGGAGTCCGGCTGCGCGAACGCGAGATTCCCCCACGGGAAGCCGCCGAAGGGTACGCGTCCTCGCAGGACCTCCTCCAGCACCCACACGCAGGCGATCCAGACTGGCGCGGCAGGCAATCGCGTGACGACAGCGGTGGCGGCTCCCAGTAGGGCGATCCAGGACGCACACAGGAGGGCGAGCATCACCCATGCATCCGGGCCGATCACCCGCATCCACTCCAGGAGCAGCAGGAAGAACACCAGGCCGGCAGACAGGCCGAGGCCGAAGCCGCGGCGAACCGACGCGCGCCACAGGGCGGCAGACAGCAGGGCCACGCCGACGACCGCCGACGGGCCGAACGCCACGGGAGGGAAGGCCAGCCACAGCAGCACTCCGGCGAGGACCGCAAGGGGCGCGGCCATGCGCAGGGGCAGCAGGGGGCCCGATGTGGTTGCCGGAATGGGATCAGACATCGGCTACGGCTCGAGATCGCCACTGTCGAAGATGGCGGTGCCGGCGACCACGGTGCGCAGGCACCGCGGCAGAGGCGCATCGGCATGCAGAGCGGGCAGACCCGGTGTTCCCGATCGGGGATCAGTCGACCAGGCAGCAAGGCGCGCATCGCTGGCCTGCACCGTGACCTCGCTCGACTCCCAGAAGGCCAGGTGTGCAGGAGCGTCTGGCGCCAGGACGCCGGCGGAATGCTCGCCCACGGCACGCCACCCGCCGCGCGTGTGAGCGGAGAACGCGGCCCGGCCGGAAAGGGACTGCTCGGGCGTGCCGTGGTGCATGGCAGCGCGTACCGCCTGCCATGGTCCGACCTCGGTCACTGGCGCGTCGGAGCCGAACGCAACGAGCACGCCCGCACCGACGAGATCGGCGAACCGGTTCATTCCGCGTGCCCGATCCGCGCCGAGTCGCTGCTCGTACATTCCGCCCGGACCGCCCCACAGGCCGTCGAACATGGGCTGCATGCTCGCGGAGATCCCCATGTCGACCAACGCCGTGATGTCCGAGTCGGAGAGGCATTCGGCGTGCTCGAGTCGGTGTCCGCGCATCCGGATCGCAGAAGTTCCGAGCTGCCGCTCGGCATCGCGGAAGCCGTCGAAGACGGAGGCAGCAGCGCTGTCGCCGATGACGTGGAAGCCGGCCTGCAAGCCTGCCTGCGTCGCTGCAACGACATGGGCACTCACGTCGTCCGCCGACAGGTAACGCGCACCATTCGTCGCCTGATCATCTGCATAGGGCGCGCACATGCAGGCGGTACGGGAGCCGATGGCACCGTCGACGAAGAGGTCGCCGGCCACTCCATAGGCACCGAGCTCACGCGCACGTTCGATGCCCCCGGACGATGCAAGTTCGCCCCAGTAGCCCGTCACGAGCGGACCGGGCACAGCGGCGGCGGTCGTCAGCAGGTCACGGAGGTCGGACTCGCTGGAGATCGTGGGTCCTGCCATCTCGTGCATGGCGACGATGCCGAGGGACGCGGCATGCGAACGCATCACCGCGTGGGCTGACTGCCGCTGTGGTGCATCGATCCCGCCGATGATCAGGTCGCGCACCGCATGGTGGGCCTGCTGGCTGACCGGTCCCGAGGGATCAAAGCCCGCGAGGCCCTGCACGCCGGGAACCATGGCCACCAGTGCGCTCGAGACCGCGGCAGAGTGCACGTCCACGCGCGAGAGGTAGGCGACACTCCCCCACGTTGCGCGATCAATCTCGACGCGGCTGGGTGGGCGACCCTCGGGCCACCGCGTCTCGTCCCAGCCGTGCCCGATGATCGTGGCCCCATGAAGTTCGCGTGCGCGTGCTTCGAGGAGCGCCAGCATGTGTGCCAGTGAGGTTGCTGGAGTGAGGTCGAGCCCGGCCAGCATCAGGCCGGTGCTTGTGGAATGGACATGGGCATCGACGAAACCCGGTGTGACGAGCGCCCCGCTAAGGTCCACCGTGCGATGTGCCGAGTCCCGATGGGCCTGGGCCGCTGAGTCCTCGCCGAGCCAGGCGATGTGATCGCCGTCGATCAGCATGGCCGTCGCGAACGGGCTCACGGGCGAGTAGATGGTGCCGCCGTGCAGCAGAACTCGCTCCGACGAGGCCCAGGCCGGTGACGTCACGAGCGGGGACGCCGTCGGGCGAGAGCCCGACCGATGACGACGCGCTGCACCTGATTGGTGCCCTCGACGATCTGGAGGGCCTTCGCCTCGCGGAAGTAGCGCTCGACAGGGAAATCCTGCGTGTACCCGGCACCGCCCAGCACCTGGATGGCGTCAGTGGTGACCTTCATCGCCGCATCGGTGGCGGCCAGCTTGGCCATCGCGGCCATCGTTCCGAAGGGCAGTCCGGCGTCCTTGAAGCGTGCCGCCTCGATATACAGGGCGCGTGCTGCAGCGACGGCCGTGGCCATGTCGGCGAGCATGAACGACACGCCCTGGAACTCGGCGATGGGACGCCCGAACTGCCGACGATCATCGGCATATGCGGCCGCCGCGTCAAGGGCGGCCTGGGCGAGGCCGACGGCGCACGCAGCGATCCCGAGCCGGCCCGCGTCGAGTGCCGCCAGCGCCACCGTGAATCCACCGCCCTCCGTCCCCATGAGCCGATCGGCATCGACTCGGACGTCGTCGAGGATCACCTGCGCGGTCGGCGAGGAGGTGGCACCCATCTTGCGCTCCGGCGGAGCAGAGCTGAGTCCGGGCGTCGTTCCGTCGACGAGCAGGCAGCTGATTCCGCGAGCCCCGTCGTCGCTAGTGCGGACCATCACGGAGTAGAAGTCGGCTCGACCACCATGGGTGATCCATGCCTTCGTGCCGTTGACGACGTAGGCATCGCCATCGCGAACTGCTGCGGTGGTGAGGGCGGCGGCATCCGATCCCGAGTGGGACTCCGAGAGGCAGTAGCCGCCCAGCAGTTCGCCTCCGACCATGTCGGCAAGCCAGCGATCGCGCTGCGAGTCCGTGCCGAACGCCGCCAGCGGGAAACAGGACAGGTAGTGCACGCTCACGCTCACGCCGAGACTGAGCCAAGCGCGTGCCACCTCCTCGAGCACCTGGAGGGTGACCTCGTAGGGCTGATCGGCCCCTCCGTAGGCCGAATCGAAGGGCAGGCCCAGGACACCGATCTCCCCCAGCCCGCGGAGCAGATCGCGCGGGAAGACGGCTGCTGCCTCGTCGGCGCTGGCGCGCGGCGCGAGTTCCGTTGCGGCGTAGTCCTGAACCAGCGCAAGGAGGTCGACGGACTCCTCTGTGGGCAGCAGCCGGGTGACCGACGAGCCCTTCCATGCGTAGGACATCAGGCCACGACCAGATCGCGGGACTGATGGTTGGCGACGAGCACGCCGTCGGCCGTGGCGATCACGATGTCCTCGATTCGTGCACCGAACTTCCCCTCGACGTAGAACCCCGGCTCGATGCTGAAGGCCATCCCGGCAGCCAGCACCGTGTCGTTGCCGGCCACGATGTAGGGCTCCTCATGGGTCTCGAGGCCGATGCCGTGCCCGGTGCGGTGGATGAACAGGTCGCCCATGCCGGCTCTCGCCAGCACCGACCGGGCCGCCTCGTCGACGCTTTCGCATGTGACGCCCGCGCGGGCCCACTCGACGGCTGCAGCCTGTGCCTGCTGCAGCACCTGGTAGCTCGCAGCGAACTCGGCCGGTGCCTCGCCGATCGCGTACGTCCGGGTGCAGTCGCTGCGATACCCGTCGGGCATCGTGCCGCCGATATCGACCACGACGACATCACCGCGTGCGAGCACGCGGTCGGAGACTTCGTGGTGCGGACTGGCACCGTTGGGCCCACTTCCGACGATGATGAAGTCGACCCGGACGTGTCCCTCATCGAGGAGGAGCGCGGCGATCTGCTCTCCGACCTGGCGCTCGGTGCGACCCGGCCGCAGGAGGTCCGGCACCGCCGCATGCACGCGGTCGATCGCCTCGCCCGCAGACAGCAGGGCAGCGATCTCGGTGGCGTCCTTGCGCATGCGCAGGTGTGAGATGACCGGGCCCGCCAGCGTCTGTGTGGCAGCGGGCAGTGCCGCGCGCAGGGCGAGGACCTTCTCCGCCCACATGTGCCACGGTGGTCGCCAACGGAAGCAGGCTCGCAACGAGGGCGTAGGGATCGTCGTTCTCTCCCCAGGACCGGATCGCGAGTCCGAGTGCGCCGATGGGGCTCGCCTGCGCGGCGAGGACCTCAAGACGCGGGGCGATGAGGACCGGATCGCCGACGGCCGGCACGACGAGGCACGTCAGCCGCTCGAGTGGGACCGCGTCGTAGCCCACGAGGTAGCGCAGGTCTGGCCCCGGCGTGACAAGCACGGCATCGACGCCCGCGCTGGCCGCCTGGGCCTGAACGGATGCGAGTCGAGCCGCATGAGCTCCGCCGTGCATGGATCCTCCGATCGTCCGCATGAGTCTATGCGCTGATCGGCAGCGGGACCGGTGGCACACTGCGGCCATGTCCCCTCGGCAGCGATCGACTCTGGTTCTGGATTCGGCCTCCCTGTACTACCGCTCGTTCTTCGCCCTCCCGGAGAAGATGACGGCACCGGACGGTCGTCCGCACAACGCCGTCCGCGGCTTCCTCAGCACGGTCACCCGTCTGGTCGACATGCACGACCCGACGGCGCTCGTGGCGTGCTGGGACGCCGACTGGCGACCGGCCTGGCGGGTCGAGCTGGTGCCCACCTACAAGGCTCACCGGGTGGCGGATGAAGGTGCGCCCGACGGGTCGGGCGGTGAGGCCGAGCCCGAGTCCCTGGGACCGCAGGCCGTGGCAATCGCCGAACTGCTCGATGCCATGGGCCTTTCCCGCTGGGGTGTCGAGGGATACGAGGCAGACGATGTGATCGGCAGCGTCGTGGCACAGAGCACCGATCCGTGCATCGTGGTCACCGGTGACCGTGACCTCGTTCAGCTCATCGATGCTCACACGCGCGTGCTGCTCACCGTCAACGGCGGGATGGAGAAGTGGCCGCTCATCGACCAGGACGCCGCCCGCGATCGTTTCGGAGTCCCGCCGGACCGGTATGTGGACCTCGCGGTACTGCGCGGAGATCCATCTGACGGGCTCCCCGGCGTCCCGGGAATCGGTGCCAAGACGGCTGCGGCGCTCGTTCTTGCGTTCGGCTCGATGGACGGGATCCTTGCGGCCGCTTCCGCTGCGACCCCGGTCCGGCCGATGACGCCGCGGCTCGCCGGCGCACTGCTCGACAACGCCGATGCGATCGGTCGCGCGGAGCGGGTGACGACCGTCGTCCGAGACCTCGATCTGTCGGGTCCGGTCCCCTCCCTCTCGGGACGGACAGGCGATCCCGCTGCCCTGGCTGGGCTCGCGGCCCGTTGGGGTGTCCAGCGACAGGTGGCCGACCTGCTGGCTGCCCTGGATCGTCAGACGGTCGACGAGTAGGAGACGACCCCCCGGCTGACGAGGTCGCTCGCTGCATGAGCGGTGAGACGCAGGGGGTCCGATGGATCCACGGCCTGGGCGATCTGTCCGAGCAGATCGATGACCTGGCGCATCCATCGCACGAAGTCACCGGCGGTGATGTCGGCATGTGTCAGCACCTGCAGCAGGTTGGCGCCACCCGCCCAGCGGAAGGTGGCGTCGACGATTCCTGCGTCGGGTGACCGAGTGATGTCGAGCCCGTGTCGCGTCTCGAGATCATGCAGTTCGACCGACAGCGTGCCGAGTCGCTCCACACTCTCGCGCACCTTGCGGTTGGGCATCGCCGGAGGCGTGTCATCGTCCTTGCCGCGTGACTCGTACACGACGGCGGAGCACACGGCGGCCAGCTCGGCCGGGCTCAACTCGTTCCACGCACCGTCCAGCAGGGACTGTGCGGCGAGCAGGTCCGACTCGGTGTACAGGCGCATGAGCATGTGCCCGGGAGGGGTGACCTCTGCCGAGTCATCCGACGAGGTCAGGTAGCCCAGATCCGTCAGGACCTCGCAGACCTTGTCGAAGCGGCGGGCAATCGAGTTCGTGCGACCCTCGACGCGGCGCTGCAGGTCGCGTACCTGGCGGTTGGTGCGGTGGTACCGCTCAGCCCAGCGGGCATGGGCCTCCCGATCGGAGCAGCCATGGCATGGGTGATGCCGCAGTTGTGCGCGCAGTCGGGCGATCTGCTCGTCCTCACTGGTGGCGGCCTGACGTCTTCGCTCGTCGTACGGGACCTCTGCCACCGCGGCATGCAGAGCTGTCGCGAGTTCGCGACGGGCCCGGACGTCCTTTGCGACGAATCCCTTCGGAACCTGGATGCTGGTGAAAGCCTCGACGGGCTGGCTGGTGTCCGCGATGGAGACGCGACGCACCTGCCCATCAGCGGTGAGCACCATCGGCCGGGTTGCATCGCGCGGGCTGCGACTGCGGCGGTGATCGAGGACCACTGCCGGCCCCGACCGGCGTCCGGTGGGGATCATGAAGATGTCGCCCTG
>JAPLBU010000235.1:0-812 GCA_026392575.1 Actinomycetota bacterium
TGACGCAGAAGTCGGTGGCCAGCCCGACGATGTCGACGGAGGTGATGTCCGAATCCTTCAGCAGCCGGTTCAGGGAACGGCCATCGTCGGTGGTGCCCTGGAACCCGCTATAGGCCGCCGATTCGCGCCCCTTGGAAACGATCGCATCCAGGCACTGCACGAAAGGGCCATGTGAATCGAGGTTGGGTGAGAACTCCGCCCCAGCAGTACCGGCCACACAGTGCTTCGGCCAGGTGTCGATGAAGTCGGGGTGAGTCGAGAAGTGGTGCTCCGGATGGATGTGCCAGTCACGAGTCGCGATGATCAGCCTGTAGTCCGTGCGATGGGCTGCGAGGAAATCCGCGACGCCCGATGCGACGGCGTCGCCGCCCGTGACCGGCAACGACCCGCCTTCACAGAAGTCGCGCTGGCAGTCGACCACGATGAGCGCCCGCAACGGGCTGCTGGCCACGGAATCCGGCGACGATGTCGATGCCACACGATGAGGCTAGACCCAGATGGAGTCGCATCCCTGCCCAGCGCTGTTTACGCCGGTGGTCTGGCTTCGGAGCCGGGCTCGCCCGCCTCGTTGATGAATACCTTCGCGGCAAGGACCCGCGTGTTCGTCGAGTGATCTGCCTCCACTCCCAGCACCGTCATGATGCGATGAATCATGTTCTCGACGGACTTCACCGTTGTCGATCGGCGCGCGGCGATCTCCTCGTTCGTCAGGCCCGCGGCGACCATGCGCAGGACCTCGGCCTGCGCGAGGGTGAGTCCGTCCAGCTTCCCCGCCGCACTGCGCGCATCCATGGGGGTACTGCGGTCGTCGC
>JAPLBU010000235.1:919-3019 GCA_026392575.1 Actinomycetota bacterium
CTCAAGGGTCTCGAGCAGGACGCTGGGTACATCCAGCGCACGCTTGTTCAGATACGCAGCATCCGCCAGTGCCGCATGGCGGCGATCCGGTGCGATGGCGTAGTTCGACAGGATGACCACCCGGAGCGTGGGGCGCCTCTTCTTCAGCGCCACCACGAGATCGATCCCCGACGGCCCATCGCGCAGATCGATATCCGTGACAAGTGCGGCCGGCCGGAATGCCTCGAACGCCCTCGATGCCGACATTGCGCTCGAGTGCGCGCCGACGAGATACCCGCCCGAGGTGAGCAACTCGGAGAGGAAGGTGCGCGACATCGCTTCGTCCTCGACGAGGAGGATCCTCGTAGCACCCGAGCCCGTCATGCAGACTCCCCCTTCGCGACACGCGATGATTCATCCCGGCAGGCGACACGCGCATGCAACGTCGTTGTCGAGTCGAACTCTAGGTGCCAGTCCGCGCAGTTCGCCTCAAAGATGTTCGATCCCGTACCGCCTGCGCCTCGCATTTCGGTCGGCGTCCCGTCGTCCATGACGGTCAACTGAAGGTAGCCAGGCTCAAGTCCGACGGTAGCGCGAACCGAATTCGCATTGCCATGACGGACAGCGTTCGTGACGCCCTCATTCAGAACCTGAAGGAGCGAGTGCGCCGCAAGCGCATCGAGGTCGAGGATCCGCTCGGCACCGGGCATCACGACAACCGTCAGTTGGATGGCGCCATCCCAGACGTCCGAGAGGTTGGCGACATCGCGGCGCCACGGGGTGTCCGTCTCATCACCGAGTGCGTACTGCAAGCGTGTGGTCAGTCCCGCGATCGTTTCCGCCGCTTCGTCCGGCGATTGATCTCGGAGCTTGAGGGCCGCCGCCACCATCGTGGCCTGCACCGTCCCGTGCAGAAGGCGCCCGAGGCTACGTTGCTCATTCCACGCGCGTTGACGCAGCCGAGCCGAGGTCCATTCCACTGCAAGCACCGCGTCGCGAAGCTGTTCTTCAGCCGAACGCTGCTGCTGCTCGACCGACCCTTCAATCGCTGCAGCCACCATCGTCATCAACGCCATTGCCAGAAGGACGAACATGGAGGAACTCGACACAGAGAGTCCCAACGCGGCCAGCAGGAACCCGGTTAGCACAGTGACGGACACCCACGCACCGATCACCACGGCAGCACTCAACGGCAACGGCCACTTCGGGATCGCCCGCATGATCGGGGGACGAAGCGCCCACAGCAAGAGACCGACCGCGCTGGCCGACAGCAGAACGGCGAGGGCTCCCGGAACCGGCCCGAGAACGTGCATGGTGACGACTAGTGCGGTGGCGACGATGACAGCCGAAGTGACCAAGGGAGCGAACGGCCGAGCCGTGAAGATCCCTGCCACGTAGTTGCGCAACGGCACGCGCGCGGATACCGGTCGCTTCTCGACAGCCGCGAGCAACTCGGCATCGCTAACCGCCCGTCTCTCGAGCTCGTAGCTCAACGGTCGGATGAGATCGTCTACGGTCCGGCGCAGAGAGGCTGCGGCGGATGTTGGCTCGGCGCTGGCAGCACTTGCTGACTCAAGTCCCGCGCTCAGCAAGGCCTGCGTCTGCTCGATTACGTTGGCACGGAAATCGGTGATGAGGCTGCTGGATCTCTCGGCTAGTTCCCGCTCGTGCAACAGTTCCGCGCGCAACTGATTGACCGCGGCGCGATGCTGGCGCCATTCATCAACGATGAGCGTCGCTAGGGAGTACCAGACCGCGAAGGAGACCGCGGCGCCGATTGCTCGCTGATCGGTGAAGCCGTTGTCGACCAGTCCGAGTCTCTCACCCGCGTAGGCCAGAAACGCTCCGCGCACCCATCCGGCAACGAGGAGCGTCGCGATGAGGGTCAGTGCGCGGGATGCCCGAGACCGAGGGGACAGGTAGGTGAGCCAAGCAACGAGCAGGATGCCGCCCAGCAGCAACTGCGCAACAACACTGAGGACGACCCACTCCCAAGGACGCACATCCGGGCCATCCGGTATCCATGAGAACGCCGCGGCGGTACCGCCCACCAGTGTGAACAGCCAGGCGGGAAGGCTGATGGCGTTAGGGCCGCCGAGTCGCAGCCACCAACGTGGGACT
>JAPLBU010000235.1:3025-9004 GCA_026392575.1 Actinomycetota bacterium
CCACACGACTCCCGTCAACCTGGTCTCCTTCGAGGCTATCGGGCGTCGTCCATCTATCTGCCGCTGATGACGGCATTGAGCGCGAGGCGTGGGGTTATCCCTACAAGACGAACATCGATTCAGGCGCGCTTCTACCTTCGAGGCAGCAGGTCCAGCGGCCATCAGGCGGTTGGGCGCAATGCACACAGCGGAGGTTGATCATGGGCACACTCCTCGCCCGGCACGCAGAAATCCTCGTAACGATGGATGACGAACGACGCGAGATCAAGGATGGCGCGATCTTCGCGCGCGACGGCATCATCGAGCAGGTCGGTCCGACCTCTGAGTTGCCGGATACCGCGGACCTCGTGATCGACCTCTCCGGCCAGGTCGTATTGCCGGGACTCGTGAACACCCATCACCACCTCGACCAGACCCTGACGCGCAATCTTCCGCAGGCCCAGAACATCAACCTGTTCCCGTGGCTCATCGCGCATTACGAGATCTGGGCTGAGCGCACGCCAGAGGCAACCCGCGGCAGCACGCTCGTGGGGCTCGCGGAGCTCGCGGCCAGCGGTTGCACCACCGTGTTCGACCACTCCTACGTCTTCCAGAACGGCTGCAAGGTCGATGATCAGATTGCGGCCGCAGCTGAGATCGGCACCCGGTTCATCGCGTGTCGCGGATCGATGACTCTGGGCAAGTCCCTCGGTGGACTTCCGCCCGACAGTTGCGTCGAGGACGAGGACGCGATCCTCATCGACTCCGAGCGAGTCATCAACCAGTACCACGATCCGTCACGCGGCTCGATGCTCAACGTGTCCCTCGGCCCGTGCTCGCCGTTCTCGGTGACACCTGGCCTCATGGTGCGTTCCGCTGAGCTCGCGCGTCAGCACACGGGTGTTGGCCTGCACACGCATCTGTGCGAGACATTCGACGAGGAGAAGTTCACCCTCGAGATGTACAAGATGCGTCCCGTCGCATACATGGAGTCCGTCGGCTGGCTCGGCAACGATGTCTGGTACGGCCACGGCATCCATGTCAACGACCTCGAGATCGCGCAGTTCGCCGAGACTGGCACGGGCGTCGCCCACTGCCCCTCGTCCAATATGCGTCTCGCCTCAGGTATCGCTCCGGTCAAGAAGTACCGCGACGCCGGCGTCAAGGTCGGCATTGGCGTAGACGGCTCAGCAAGCAACGACTGCAACCACATGCTGGGCGAAGTTCGTCTCGCGATGCTGCTTGCCCGTCTGCGCATGGGCCTGCTCCCGCCGGAAGGTCCGCAATCCGTGCTGTCCACCTCTGATCCGCTGCGCGCGGCCGAGTGGATGACGGCACGCGAGGCCCTCGAGATCGGTACGCGCGGCGGAGCCGAGGTACTCGGCCGTCCCGACATCGGTCACCTGGCACCGGGAATGTGCGCGGACCTCTTCAGCATCGACCTGAACACCGTCGACTACGCCGGTGGACTTGTAGTACACCGTGATCAACGGCCGCGTGATCGTTGAGAATGGTCAGGTCGTCACCGTCGACATGGAGCCCGTGGTGCGCGAGCACAATGCTTTCGCCCTCGCGCATGCAGGTTAGTCGCCATGGAGACAACCGAAGCAACCATTGTCACGAACACCTGCGTCGCGCCCGAGCATGAGGCCGAGTTCGCCGCGTGGCAGGCGGAGATGATCCGAGTAGTCGAGACGTTCCCCGGGTTCGAGGACTGGCAGGTCATCCCGCCATTCCCGCCGACACAGGTCGACTGGGTCATCGTCCAGCGATTCGCTACGCCTGAGCAGGCGCATCGCTGGCTGTCCTCCACGGAACGGGCCGACATGGTCCGACGGATCCAGCCGGTGCTGGTCGGCGACGATGCCGTCAACATCTTCGTCGGCTCACCCGGGCCGGAGAAGGTCGAGGAGACAACAGCCGTGATCATGACCAAGGTGGCGCCGGATGCGGAAGCCGACTTCCTCGCCTGGCAGAAGCGTCTCGACGCGGCCCAGTCGAAGTTCCCCGGCTACCTCGGCTGCGAGGTACAGCCGCCAGTGCCGGGGTTCCAGGAACACTTCGTGACCATGCTCAAGTTCGACTCGTCAGAGCATCTCAATGCATGGCTCACCTCATCGGAACGGCTGGCCATTCTCGATGAGTCAACCAAGTTCGTCGAGAAGTCGGTCATCCGGCAAGCCCGATCGGGCTTCGGCAACTGGTTCGCGTTCGGTGCACAGCGCCAGGGGATGGCACCGGCCTGGAAGAACAACTACATCGTGCTGCTGGGGCTTTACCCCATCGTCATGCTGGAGATCGTCTTCCTGAACCCGTACCTCCACTGGATGCCGACACCGATCGGCAACTTCATCGGCAACATCATCAGCGTCGGCGTGCTGGGTTGGCCGGTTATCTGGCTGCTGTCGAAGTGGTTCGCCTGGTGGCTGGTGCCTACAGCCGAGCCGAACAAGGGCAAGGACATCGGTGGTGCCATCCTTGTCCTACTCATCATTGCGATCATGGGGCTGATCTTCTACTTCATCGGATTCCCCGTCGCAAATGTGGACTCGATCTAGGAAGGGAGGACGTCATGACTGCATCGATCATCATCGTCATCGGTACCGCGATTGTCTTCGCGCTGTGGTTCTCCCCACTCGGCAACAAGGCCGGGATCTGGGGCGGTCAAGGCTAGGCAGCTCCACGGAGGGCCCGCCTCGTCGTCACCTGGAGACGTCGGGGCGGGCCCGTCGATGCTGAGCCGGCCAGTAGTCCAGGTGCACGCCGAGGGCAATGGCTGCGTTCAGCGGGAAGTGTGGATCGCGCAGGAACTGTCGCGCGGCCAGCACTACGTCGGCATCACCGCTCGTCAGGATCTCCTCCGCCTGATGGGCGTCGGTGATCAGGCCCACCGCGCCGACGAGCGCTCCGGTGTTCTCCTTCACGTAGCGCGCGAATGGCACCTGGTAGGCCGGTGCCAACGGGACATGGGCCGGCAGCATGCCCCCTGACGAGATGTCGAAGAAGTCGGCACCTGCATCCCGCGCCCACGTGACCACCTGAGCCGTGGATTCCTGTGTCACGCCACCGTCGAGCCAGTCGGACGCGGACAGCCGCACCATTACGGGGAACTCGTCGCCGACCTCTGCGCGCACCGCGCGAATGATGTCGAGGAGAAGACGTGCGCGGTTCTCGGCCGACCCGCCGTATGCGTCCACGCGTGTGTTCGACAGGGGCGAGAGGAACTGGTGCACGAGGTAGCCATGCGCACCATGCAGCTCAACCGCGTCGAAGCCCGCAGCGATCGCGCGACGCGCACCTGCGGCGAAGGCTGCCGGAAGTGCCGCGACCTCCTCCGTCGTGAGAGCCCGCGGCATCGAAGCACCGGGAAAGGCAATCTCCGAAGGCGCAACAGAGACCTAGCCGCCACGATCAGCCGGGACAGTGCCCGTGCCGTCGTATCCCCACGGTGGTGAATCGCTCGCCTTGCGCCCGGCGTGCGCGAGTTGCAGTGCGATGCGGGCGCCTTGGCCTTTGACGAACCTGGTGATGGGCTGCCACGCCGCCACCTGTTCGTCATTCCAGATGCCCGCGTCCCGCGGCGAGATACGTCCCTCTGGGACCACCGCCGTCGCTTCCGTCACGACCAGACCCGCACCTCCGCGAGCGAATGACCCGAGGTGCACGAGGTGCCAGTCGCTGGGCATGCCGTCCTCGGCCAGGCAGCTGTACTGACACATGGCAGCAACCCACAGTCGGTTGCGGACCGACATGGACCTCATCTGAATGGGCTCGAACAGCATCTGATCACTCCGGTGGACTCGTGGTGCGCCGCGGTCATTGTCTCCAACTGACGGAGTCACAGTCGCCGCGGGTCGGTCAGATGGTCCGTTGCGTAGTTACGCGTGGAGAGTGATCGGAATGACGTCAGCGATCCTGGCGAAGTCACGATCACTCGACATCACCGTGGCTCCGCTACGCAGGGCAATAGCCGCGATGAGACAGTCGATCAGCCCCCGCGGGGTGAAGCCCGCTTCGCGGCACAGGCCATAGATGCGTGCCGCGGCTTCGAAGTCGCCGGCGGGATCAACGGCAATCCAGGGGCACGACATCACCATGCCTCGAACCGTCGCGTACTCCTTCGCATCGCGAGTCCCGGCAAGCAATTCCATCAGGACCGGCTCGGTCGAAGCCACCGGCTCTCCAGCACGCAGGAGGGCGGCCAGCTCGGGGCCGCGGGAGGTGCCACGAAGCAGATCCACCCAAACCGAGGTATCAGCGAGCAGCACGGCTGGGCTGGTCGGCTGGGACAGCGAAGTCCGGAATGGCGCCGAGCAGGTCGGCGGCCTGATCCGGGGTCAGCGGTTGGCCGACGAGGTGCCGCAGGGCGTAGTCGACCGCCTCGCGCTTCGTCTGGATTCGGTACCGCACCATGACACCGTGCACCAGGGCGTCGTCGATGTCGATGTTCGTGCGAGCCATGTGGATAACCTTACACCTGATTGGTGTATCGACCAGGAAGTCGACCAGTCCCCCACCGCCGCGGGCGCAGTCCGCGCATCCGTGAAGCGATCACCCGATGACGCGACCGGCACCGCTGTAGCGCTCGCCGTACCAGGGGCCCCTGTAGTCGATGATCTCCACGCCGTCGCTCGGATTGGACGCGCTCACCATCTTGCCGTTGCCGACGTACATGGCCACGTGGTGTGCGCCCCCACCGAAGTAGAAGACGAGATCGCCCGGCTGCAGTTCGGAGTCGGAGATGCGGCGGACCTGACCGAACTGGCTGCCCGAGTAGTGGTCGAGGGAAACCCCGGCCTGTCGCCACGCGGCCATCGTCAAGCCCGAGCAGTCGAAGCTGTCGGGGCCATCAGCCGCAGCGACATACCGCTTGCCGACCTGCGAGAGCGCGTACGACACAGCTGCCGCCGCCCGTCCGCCGCCGGTGGAGCCACCGCCTGCCGCACTGTCTCCTGAACCGGAGTCACCACCGGAGTCACCACCGGAGTTGCTGCCCGAGTTGTTGCTCGAACTCGCGGCGATCGCGGCCTGCGCCTGCTGCGCCGCGGCCTGCGACTCGCGGTCCTGCTGAGCCTGCAACTCAGCCAGTCGCTGACGCTCGGCCTCCTGCAGGGACCCGAGCACGGCCTGCGCATCCGCAAGGTTGCCGTCGGCATCGGCCTTTGCCGCGTCCATCTGGTTGCGGAGGTTCTTGGCGATCCCCTCCTGGTCCGCGAGCTGAGCCTCGCTCTGGGCCAGCCGAAGTTGGGCGGTCTTGGTGCGCCGCAGGCCCGCGGCCTGGCCCTGCGCCACCTGGTCGAGGGCGGCGGACTGGGCGAGGAAGTCGGTGGGGTCTTCGGCAAGAAGGACCTGCAGAGTGGTGTCGACGCCACCGGACATGTAGACGCCGCGGGCTAAGTCATTGATCGACGCCATCGCGACTGCGAGGTCCTGCCGTTCGCGCTCGACCTTGTTGCGGATTCCGCCGAGTCGCTGCTGGGTGCCGTTGAGCTTTGCCTGGGCCTCGTTGAAGCGCTCCGTGGCGGTTGCAGCCTTCATCTCCAGGTCGCGCACCTGCGCCTGCACCTGCCGGATGTCTCGGCTGGGGGCAGCAAGGCTCGGCCCCGCAAGAACTGCCGGCAGCAGAATTGCGGCGGCGACGGCAGCAATGACGCTGCGACGCGCTGTGAACCGCACCTGTTGTCTCCGTCTGTCGTCCGCCTGTTGGTCTTTCAGGCTATGTGACCATTTCGTGACCTGCAAATCCCTTCACGGGATTTGCCCGGTCACACCGACACCGCGCCCTAGGTAAATGTCTGTTTTGCGAAGTTCAGCGCCGATCCAGCACCACGCCCGTGATCACATCGCCGGGCTGGTCTGCCGCCGGCACCGGGTCACGGCCATCGAGCCAGTCCTCTGCCGCCGACAGCAGCGCCGCCACGGCGACCACGGCGATCGCCAGATCGTCGCCAAGCCCGAACGGTCCCAGCAGGTCCTCCGGCAGGATGTCGAGCGGTGAGA
>JAPLBU010000312.1 GCA_026392575.1 Actinomycetota bacterium
CTGACGATCGCCACGTACTCAGGTGACCTTCAGGACCGGATCCGTACCCTCCAGACCATGGTCGACGTTCTCGAGTCTTCGGGTCTGGCCTCCTAGTGTCCTGGTTTGAAGCGATCATCCTGGGCATCGTCCAGGGACTCACGGAGTTCCTCCCCGTGTCGTCCAGCGCCCACCTGCTGATCCTGTCGCAGCTCTTCGGCTGGGAGGATCCCGGCGCCGCCTTCACTGCCGTGACGCAGATCGGCACCGAGATGGCCGTCATCATCTACTTCCGGCGCGAGATCGGCGAGATCGTCCGCGCGTGGGCGCGATCAATCACCAACGCGGATGCGCGGCACGAACCGGCAGCCCGCATGGGCTGGCTCGTCCTGCTCGGCACGATCCCGATCGCCGTGCTGGGTGTGCTGTTCAAGGACCAGATCGAGACGGTCGCTCGGAACCTGTGGCTTGTCGCCACGATGCTCATCGTCTTCGGCATCATCCTGGGCGTCGCAGATGCGCTCGGCTCGCGTGTGAAGACCGAGCGCGACATCACCCTGCGCGACGGCATCCTGTTCGGACTCGCCCAAGCCCTAGCACTGATCCCGGGAGTCTCCCGCTCGGGAGCGACGATCTCCGCCGGCCTCGGCATGGGCTACACGCGCGGAGCAGCGGCGCGGTACGCGTTCCTGCTTGCGGTACCGGCGGTGCTGGCGTCGGGCCTGTTCGAGGCAAGCAAGATCGGTGATGAAGGCGCAGTGGCGTGGGGTCCCACGATTCTGGCGACGATCATCGCCTTCTCGGTCGGATTCGCCGTCATCGCCTGGCTGATGCGCTGGCTGACGACGAAGTCCTACCTGCCGTTCGTGATCTACCGCATTGCCCTCGGCCTGCTCGTCATGGTCCTGCTAGGCCTCGGCATCCTGACCGCCTAGCCCGCACCCGACAAGGTCAGGGGCCTAGAGCCAGCCACTGCGCTTGAAGGCGCGGAAGAGGAGCACGCATGCCGTGCCCATCATGGTGAGGATCGCGGGATAGCCCCACGGCTGGTGCAGTTCCGGCATGTAGTCCACGGCTGCGATCGCGACCCAGGCGGAGATCTTGCGCATATCCCTGTTCTGCTGGAGATCCTGCAGCGACGTCGAGGCCATGAGCATCGTCATGAGCAGCCCATCGGTTGACTCGACCGTGTCGCCGACCCTCAGGAGGTGATCGCCGATGTCGCGGAAATAGGCGCGCAGCCCATCGGGCACCCAGGCGAGTCGTTCGCCGACGGCGTCATGCGCCCACACGACCAGAGGGCCAACGGCGCGGCGGATCTCGACGTTCTCGCGCTTCAGCAGGTAGATGCTGTTGGTGGTGGTCGCCGTTCGATCCGAAGTGAACACCTCGGTCTCGAGGTTCTCGACATCGGCGCTGACCTCATCGGAGACGACGAGGTACCCGTCAACAGCGAGGTCGATCACGGTGTAGAGCACGGCCACCGGGCCGTGGGCCCGTAGCTCGGGGCTTGTCGCAAGCCGCTGCCGGATGTTGCGAAGGTCGCCGATCTGACCGAAGCGGACCGTGATGGCGAACCAGGGACCTACGAAGATCGCGAGCTGTCCGGTGATCACGTCCGAGGTTGAGTCGACATAGTCGAGCATCTTGAAAAGCGCCAGCCCGTGGCCGTTGTCGTCGATCTCGAACTTCGGTCGTTGGGCGGTGTTGGCGGCGTCCTCAACCTGGAGGCGTGGGAGCTCGAAGACGTCGGTGACCATCTCCAGCTCGGCGCGGGTGGGTTCGAACAGGCCGAGCCAGATGAAGGAGCCCGGGGTTGCAAGGCACTGCTCCTTGAACTCCCGGAGCTTCGGCTCGGGGTGGCCGTCGCCGGGGGCCTCCCAGTTACGCACGTCGTCAGCCGGCGTGACGGCATCGGCGGTATAGAGGCCCATTCCCCGGATCATGGCGCCATTGTGCTGGACGGGACCGGGCAATCTACGCTGACCCGCATGACCACGGTTCTTCTCATTCGCCACGGGCGCACCAAGGCCAACGCCGATGGCGTCCTCGCGGGCTGGACACCGGGGGTCACTCTCGATGAGAAGGGCCGAGAGCAGGCATCTGCGCTGGGCTTTCGCCTGCAGCCGGTGCCCCTCGTGGCTGTCGTGACTTCGCCACTGGAGCGGACCATCGAGACTGCGGACCTCATGCTGGACGGACGTTCGACGGTTGTCGATCGCCGGGTGGACGACCGCGTCGGCGAGTGCCGCTACGGCGACTGGACCGGAGGATCCCTCAAGACCCTTGCCAAGGACCCCATGTGGAAGGTCGTCCAGGCGCACCCGAGTGCCGCGGTCTTCCCGGGTCTTGAGGGCGAGGCCATGTCTGCCATGCAGCATCGGGCCGTGAGCGCTGTGCGCGAGTGGAACTCGACGCTCGGAGCTGACGCCATCTACGCGATCGTGAGCCACGGCGATGTGATCAAGGCGATCCTGGCCGACGCCCTCGGGATGCACCTCGACCAGTTTCAAAGGCTCCGGGTCGACCCCTGCTCGGTCAGCATCATCGACTACACGCCCCTGCGCCCATTCGTCTCGCGCACCAATGACACGGGCGGCAGCCTGGCCGGGTTCGCTCGACCGGTGGGCCCGAAGCGGCGTAAGCGTGCCAGCAGCGACGCCGTTGTCGGCGGGGGGTCGGGAGCATGACGCGTCACATCTTCAACTTCGGATCACCGGACCGCTTCGTGGTCGGCACCGTCGGCATGCCGGGTGAGCGCACGTTCTTCCTCCAGGTCCGGCAGGGCAACGACGTCACGAGCGTTGCCCTGGAGAAGGCCCAGGTCACGGCGCTGGCCGAGCGCGTCGACCAGCTTCTTGACGAGGCAGCTGAATCGCGTTCCGAGGAGGGGGAGATCCCCGAGGTGGCCCCGCCCGCCCTCGCCGATTCTGCGCCCCTCGATGCCCCGATCGTCGAGGAGTTCCGGGTCGGGGCGATGGCGCTCGGCTGGGACGAGGCGAGCCGTCGGGTCGTTATCGAGGCGCACGCCGTGGCAGGGGAGGAGGCGGAGATCCCCGACATCGGTGATGACGACGACGATGGCCCCGACACGCTGCGCGTCTGGATGACACCGTCGTACGCTCGCGCCTTTGCCGAGCGTGCCCGGCATGTCATCTCCGCCGGTCGACCCCCGTGCCCCTTCTGCAGCCAGCCGCTGGATCCGCAAGGGCACATCTGCCCGCGTTCGAACGGATATCGACGACGCACATGACCGTGTCGGCATGGCGGGACGAGGCCTACCTTCGCCCGGTCCTTCGGGACGGGGAACTCGTGGTCCAAGGACGCCTGAGTGATGCGTCCAATACGACCCTCCTGTGCACGATCGAGGCGGCCGATGCCGCGATCCGCTGTGTGTACAAGCCGGTCGCGGGGGAGCGCCCACTGTGGGACTTCCCCGACGGCACCATCACCCACCGCGAGCTGGCCGCGCATGCGCTCTCCGAAGCCGGTGGTTGGGGTCTCGTGCCGCCAACGGTCTGGCGCGAGGACGGCCCGGGTGGTCCGGGCATGTGCCAGTTGTGGATCGACGAGGACCCCGAGCGGGCCCAGGTTGCGGTTGTCCGGCCGGGACGTACGCCGGATGGCTGGCTGCGCATCCTGGACGCCGAGGATGGCTCCGGTCGCCCGGTCTCGCTGGTGCATGCCCCGTCGACGGCGCTGGCCCGGATGGCCGTCTTCGACGTCCTGATCAACAATGCCGACCGCAAGGGCGGGCATGTGCTGGCCGATGGAGCCGGCCGCGTATGGGGCATCGATCACGGTGTCACGTTCTCCGTCGAGGACAAGCTGCGTACGGTGCTGTGGGGCTGGGCCGGCGAGCCCGTGCCCGCCGACCTGAGCGACGAGGTTCAGCGCCTTCACGACCTGCTGGGTGAGTCGTACGACCCGGTTGATCGGTGGCTCGACGACGAGGAACGCGAGGCCCTGCGCCATCGGGTGCGGGCGCTGCTCTCGGATGGGGCCTTCCCGCTGCCCGCCGGTCGCTGGCCCGCGATCCCGTGGCCCGTCTTCTGACGAGGAGACCCCTACTAGGCTGGCCGCGTGAAGTCATGGGCAGGTCAGCGCATCCCCGTACTGCCCGGGACCGGACGTCAGCTCCACCTCTACGACACGAGCAGCGGAAGTGTGCGCGCCACCGAGCCGGGCGCCACCGCTCGGATGTACGTCTGCGGGATCACCCCGTATGACGCGACCCACATGGGCCACGCGTTCACCTACATCACCTTCGATGTCATCAACCGTGTCTGGCGCGACGGCGGTCACGACGTCCACTACGTGCAGAACGTCACTGACATCGATGACCCTCTGCTTGAGCGTGCGGTGCAGACCGGTCAGGACTGGCGCGAGATCGCCGACCGTGAGACGGCCCTGTTCCGTGAGGACATGGCAGCCCTCAACGTGATCCCGCCGCAGGACTACATCGGCGCCGTCGAGTCCATCCCGTCCGTGGCGGAGTACGTGCAGGAGCTCCAGGCCCTTGGGGCGGTGTACGCCGTCGACTCCGACCTGTACTTCCGGGTGCGCAAGGACCCCGACTTCGGTGCCGTGGCCAAGCTCGACGAGGCCGCGATGATCGAGATCTTCGCCGAGCGGGGTGGCGATCCCACCCGGCCCGGCAAGGAGGATCCGCTCGACTGCCTGGTGTGGCAGTCAGCACGGCCGGACGAGCCCGCGTGGGACACGCCGCTGGGTCACGGCCGGCCCGGCTGGCACATCGAGTGCGCGGCGATCGCCCTCGACCACCTGGGCATGACCATCGACGTTCAGGGCGGCGGCACTGACCTGGCCTTCCCGCATCACGAGATGAGCGCATCGGAGGCGCAGGTGCTTCGGGGCGCCTACCCGTTCGCGCGCCACTACGTGCACTCGGCAATGGTCGGGTGGCAGGGCCACAAGATGTCGAAGTCACGCGGCAACCTGGTGTTCGTGTCAGCTCTTCGGCATGCCGACGTCGATCCGATGGCGATGCGACTCGCGCTCCTGGCCAACCATTACCGCACCGACTGGGAGTGGACCGAGCAAGGACTGGAAGGCGCTGTTGGCCGCCTGGCCATGTGGCGCTTGGCAGTGAGCGGTCAGGCAGGCCCCGATGCGACGCCGATCGTCGAGCGCGTGCGTGCGGCGCTGGCCGACGATCTGCGCACGCCTGCAGCCCTGGATGCGATTGACGGCTGGGCGATGGCGCAGCAGTCGGGATCCGGCGACGATGCCGAGGCACCCGCGCTCATCGCCGCCCTTGCCGACGCGCTGCTGGGCGTCCGACTGTAGTTCCGCAAGCGCGCGCTACGAGGTCTTCTCGTCGTGCCCGCCGAACTCCTTGCGCATAGCGCTGAGGATCCTGTCCGCGAACAGGCCGTTGCCCTGGGACTCGAACCGCTCGTAGAGCGCCGAGGTGAGCACCGGAGTCGGAACGCCCTCCTCGATGGCGGCGATCGCCGTCCACCTGCCCTCACCCGAGTCGGACACCCGACCGCTGAACTCCTCGAGTTCAGGTGAGCGGTTGAGCGCCAGCGCCGTGAGGTCGAGCAGCCAGGAGCCGATGACGCTGCCGCGACGCCAGACCTCGGCGATGGCCGGCAGATCGAGATCGAACTGGTAGAACTGCGGATCGCTCAGCGGGGCGGTCTCGGCGTCGGCGTCGCGGGTGACCGTGCCGGCGTTCGCATGCTTGAGGACGTTGAGGCCCTCGGCGTATGCCGCCATGATCCCGTACTCGATCCCGTTGTGGACCATCTTGACGAAGTGCCCGGCGCCACTCGGGCCACAGTGCAGCCAGCCCTGCTCCGCAGGGGTGGGCTCGCCGGTGCGTCCCTCCGTTCTCGGAGCGGAGTCGAAGCCGGGCGCGATGGTCTCCCACAGCGGGGCCAGCCGGTCGACGGACGCGTCGGGTCCGCCGATCATGAGACAGAAGCCACGCTCGCGACCCCAGACACCACCCGAGGTGCCGACATCGAGGTAGTCGATCCCCTTCGCGGCCGCGGCCTCGCCTCGGCGCATGTCGTCGCGGTAGTACGAATTGCCGCCGTCGATGATGCAGTCACCTGGCTCGAGCAGCCCGATCAGGTCGGTGACCACCGACTCGGTGATGTGGCCGGCTGGCACCATGACCCAGACCGTCCGGGGGAGGGGCAGGGCAGCGACTAGTTCGGCCATGCTGGCGGATCCGGTCGCCCCCTCCGCGGTGAGCGCGTCGACGGCCGTCTGCTGATGGTCGTACACGACGGCCTGATGGCCGTCGGCCATCGCCCGGCGCACCAGATTGGCACCCATCCGTCCGAGCCCGACCATGCCCAAGGTCACGCGATCCGCAGCAGCCACTTGTCCTCCTCGTTGGAACCCGTGTTCACGGTAGTGGAAGGCTGGGGCACATGACCCACGAGATCCTCGACCCGACCACCACGAGTGCCTGGCGGGAGCTGGGCGGGCACGCGGCCCGGCTTGCCGGCACGACTATCCGCGACCTCGTCGAGAGCGATGCTGGCCGCCCGGATTCATTCGCTCTGGATGCGGCCGGAATCTCGTTCGACGCCTCGCGTCAGCGCCTCGACGCGTCGACGCGCGCAGCACTGCTCGATCTCGCCGATCAGTGCGGTGTCTTCGAGCGGCGTGACCAGATGCTCAGCGGGGTGCACATCAACGTCACGGAGGACCGAGCGGTCCTGCACACGGCTCTGCGGCTGCCGGCGGCGGCGACGCTCGTCGTCGACGGGGTCGATGTCGCTGCTGACGTGCACGAGGTCCTTGCCCGAATGAGCGTGTTCGCCGAGGCGGTGCGCTCAGGGGAGTGGCGCGGTGCCACGGGGGAGCGGATCAAGGCCGTCGTGAACATCGGCATCGGCGGATCCGATCTTGGTCCTGCCATGGCGCACATCGCCCTCGAGGCGTTCAGCGCCCGAGACATCAGCTTCCACTTCGTATCGAATGTCGATCCGACCGACATGAGCGAGGCCCTGCGCGCACTCGACCCGGCTTCGACGCTCTTCATCGTGGCGTCCAAGACGTTCACGACGCTGGAGACGATGACGAATGCCCACGCGGCCCGGAGCTGGCTGGTGGCGAAGGTGGGCGAGGATGCCGTCGAACGTCACTTCGTCGCCGTCTCCACCAATGCCGAGCTGGTCTCCGCATTCGGAATCGACACCGCGAACATGTTCGGCTTCTGGGACTGGGTCGGTGGCCGCTACTCGATGGACTCGTCGATCGGACTCAGCACGATGATCGCTATCGGGGCCGAGCAGTACGGACAGCTGCTGGCCGGCTTCCACGCGATGGATGTGCACTTCGCGACGGCGCCCGCTTCAGAGAACGTGCCACTTCTGATGGGCCTGCTGTCGGTGTGGAACCGCAACTTCCTGGACATCGAGACGACGGCGGTGCTCCCGTACTCGCAGTACCTCTCCAGATTCCCCGCGTATCTCCAGCAGCTCACGATGGAGAGCAACGGGAAGAGCGTCCGACTCGATGGCACTCCGGTCGGTTACCAGACGGGAGGCATCTTCT
>JAPLBU010000402.1 GCA_026392575.1 Actinomycetota bacterium
CCGCCGCTGGCCGTGGGTGCTCATCGCTGTGCTGCTCGTCGTCGCGATCGCGCTCACCACATCCGGTCTCTGGTACATCAGTGGCCTGATCGGTGACGGTGCCCGCGTCAATCGCGCCGATGTGGCGTTCCCGATATCCGTGACGTCCGTCGACGGCACCCGGATCTCGTACCAGGGCAGTGATGGGGGCTGGGACGATCAGGGCCTGATCGGGATCGCCACGGCCGAGGGCGGCTACGTCCAGACTGCCGACCCCGACACGACTGATCGCGGTGACACGGTTTCTGGCACGCGGACCGTGACGGCCGATGTCCTGGGCACGCCGCCCGTCGCTGGCGATGCCGCGTCCTTGGACGGCTGGTACTTCCCGCGCAATCCGAAGCTCGGCCTCGGCCTCGACTACGCGGACGTCACCTACGACTCACCCCTCGGGCCGACGCCGGCGTGGCTGATTCCGGGGACCTCGAGCACGTGGGTGGTCTTCACGCACGGTCGGGGCGCGACCCCACTGGAGGGGCTCCGCATGGCGAGCACGATCGCGCCACTCGGCTACCCGATGCTGCTGATCCGCTATCGCAACGATGCTCTCGCTCCCGCCGGCAACGGCTACGGGCAGTTCGGGGTCGACGAATGGCAGGACCTGGAAGCGGCGGTCCAGTACGCGCTGGATCACGGTGCCGAGCACGTGGTTCTCGCGGGCGCGAGCATGGGCGGGTCGATCAGCCTGGCCTTCCTGCGGAACTCCCCGCTCGCCGAGCGGGTGGTGGGGGCCTTCCTCGACGCACCGCTGTCGAGCTTCCCGCAGGTGGTCCGCTCCGGTGCCCAGGGCATGGGCCTGCCGGGCTTCGTGGCGGACGCGGGGCTGGCGGTGGCGTCCTGGCGATATGGCTTCGACACAGCGGCGACCGACTACACGGCCGAGGCAGCGGCGTTCACGACGCCGATGCTGATCGTCCAGGGGACGGTCGACACCACTGTCCCCGCGGCGGTGAACATCGACTTCGCGGCCGCGGCGGCGAACCCGTCAACCGTGTCCCTGGAGCTGTTCGAGGGGGCCGGCCACGTGATGTCCTGGAACGTCGACCGGCCCCGCTATGAGGGGCTGCTACGCGGATTCCTGGCCTCGGTGGCCCCCACGTCTTGATCAGGTGATCGGGGCCTGGAGGGGCGCGACACGCCGGCAAAAGCGCTTTTCCTGCCGAAGAAGTGGGATTTCTGCCCGATATGTCCGAATCCGGCTTGACTTCGGTAAATGACACCCCTGTAATACGTCTCAGGCGATGATCGTCGCCCAGGGTCGAGGAGGTTCCCCGCGTGGCCGACATGGTGCTTGTGCCCCTGTCCGACATCGAGGAGTTGGAATGGCAGGAACGCGCTCTGTGCGCGCAGACCGATCCGGAGGCGTTCTTCCCTGAAAAGGGCGGAAGCACCCGCGAGGCGAAGAAGGTCTGCCTGTCCTGCGATGTTCGCGTCGAGTGCCTCGAGTACGCGCTGCACTCGGATGAGCGGTTCGGCATCTGGGGTGGCCTGTCGGAGCGTGAGCGCCGCCGTCTGAAGAAGCGGGCCGTCTGACGCAGTGCCGGTAGCGGTCCCACGTCCCGGCGCGGGTCGGCGGCGCCTGCGGACGCACCACGTACAGTTCCTCAGGTGATGGAAGACGAGGATCGAAGCGGCGAGGATCCGCGCGAGGACCTCGACGAACTCTTCGACCTGCACGTCACCGGAGCATTCGAAGCCGTCGCTGCCGCGGCCGTGGAACCGGATCCCGATGGCCTCGACGTGAGCGCCGACGAGCAGGTTCAGACCACGGAGTGGTTCAACGTCGATGACTTCCTCGCGATGGAGGATGACGTCCCGGCGCTGCCCCGTCGGGAGCATCACGTCACCGCGGTCGTCATCAGCCACGACGGTGATGTGTGGCTTCCTGCGGTTCTGACGACCCTGGCCGCCCAGACTCGACTGCCCGAGGCCGCGGTTGGTGTCGACACCGGTTCCGTTGACGCGAGCGCCGACCTCCTTTCGACCTCCTTCGGTGTCGACCGGACGGTCCGGCTGGAGCATCGCGTCGGCTTCGGCGCGGCGGTGCGGGCCGGCCTCGATCGGCTCGAGCCACGTGTCCGCGAACCCTTCGCACCCGACGTGGTGTCGTGGGTCTGGCTCCTGCATGACGACAGCGCCCCCAATGCCACCTGCCTCGCTGATCTGCTCGACACGGCCGACGACAACCCGAGTGCGGCGATCCTCGGACCGAAGGTGCTCGGCTGGCACGACCGACGTCTGCTGCTCGAGGCGGGGGTCACGATCAACGGGTCCGGTCGGCGCATCACAGGCCCCGCACGCCGCGCGCACGACCAGGGCCAGCACGACGGAGTCCGCGACGTGCTCGCCGTCAGCTCGGCCGGAATGCTCGTGTGCCGCGACGTGTGGGAGGCCCTCGCCGGCTTCGACCCGTCGCTACCCCTGTTCCGCGACGATCTGGACTTCTGTTGGCGCGCCCACCGCATGGGCGAACGCGTCATCATCGCGACCGATGCCGTCATCCATCATCGCGAGGCCTCGGCGCATGGCCGTCGCGCCGACGACCTGGCACCGCGTCCGCACCGAGCCGACCGCGAGGCCTCGGTGCACGTCCTGCTGGCGCATGCGACCGCATTGGCGGCGCCCTTCGTGGCCCTGCGGCTACTGCTGGGCAGTCTCGTTCGCGCCGGTATGTACCTGCTGGGCAAGGATGTGGCGGCAGCACGCGACGAGGTCGGTGCTGTGCTCGCCCTGGCCCTGCATCCGTCGAAGGTGCGTTCCTCTCGGGCGCTCGTGGCCCGGACATCGACCGAGCCCGCCAGCGTCGTTCGCTCCCTGCGGCCTACGGCCGGAGCCCAGGTACGTCAGAGCCTTGAGGCACTGACGGGCGTCCTGACCACGAGTTCGTCGACCGGCACGGCGGCATCCGTGAGTGCGCTGGACAGCGGTCCCGTCGGCGACGACGCGGACTTCCTCAGCGACAGTTCGAATGGCCTGATGCGGCGCATCCTGAGGTCGCCGAGTGTCTTCATGGGCATCATCCTGATCATCGTCACGGTCATCGGCACGCGTGGCCGGTGGCGCGGCGAGGGCGTACTCCAGGGCGGTGCGCTTCTCCCAGCGCCGC
>JAPLBU010000430.1 GCA_026392575.1 Actinomycetota bacterium
CGTGGCGGCCGTGGCCGCAAGCGCCGCACCGGTGAGGACGACGGCGATGCCGCGACCCCGACGGATGCCGACGACAGCGAGAGCGAAGGGCCCGAGTCCGAGGACGACCCCGACAGCGCGGCAGGCAAGCGTCGGCGTCGGCGCCGGCGTCGAGGTGCTGATGGAGAGCCGGACGGCGCATCCGATGACCCGCCGAACACTGTGGTGCGCGTGCGCGAGCCACGTTCGCGCGGTGGCAGTGGCGGCGGCAGCGGCGCTGGGGCGAAGGGCAGTGACGATGTCACGAGCCTGCGTGGTTCGACGCGCCTGGAGGCCAAGAAGCAGCGCCGGCGCGAGGGTCGTGAGGCTGGTCGCCGACGTGCGCCGATCCTGACCGAGGCCGAGTTCCTCGCGCGGCGTGAGTCCGTCAACCGGATCATGGCCGTGCGGCAGAAGGGCGACCGCACGCAGATCGCGGTCCTCGAGGACGGTGTCCTCGTGGAGCACTACGTCACGCGTGGATCGTCGTCGTCCATGGTCGGCAATGTGTACCTCGGCCGTGTGCAGAACGTGCTGCCGAGCATGGAGGCCGCCTTTGTCGACATCGGTCGCGGCCGCAATGCGGTGCTCTACGCGGGCGAGGTCAACTGGGACGCCGCAGGGCTCGAGGGGCAGCCGAAGCGCATCGAGTTCGCGCTGAAGTCCGGCGATCCTGTCCTCGTCCAGGTGACCAAGGACCCGGTGGGGCAGAAGGGCTCCCGCCTGACGAGCCAGATCTCGCTGCCGGGCCGCTTCCTGGTGTTCGTGCCGGACGGCTCGATGACCGGGACCAGCCGCAAGCTGCCGGACCCGGAGCGCAGTCGACTCAAGAGCATCCTCAAGCGGGTCATGCCCGAGGATGCCGGCGTGATCGTTCGCACGGCGGCCGAGGGTGCTCCGGAAGAGGCGCTCGAACTAGACGTCGCCCGCCTGACCGCGCAGTGGCAGGACATCGCCGCGGCAGTCAAGTCGGCGACCCCTCCGAGCCTGCTGTACAGCGAGCCTGACCTCGCCATCAAGGTCGTGCGTGACATCTTCAACGAGGATGTGAACACCCTTGTCGTCTCGGGGGACACGGCGTGGACTGCCCTCAGTGCCTACATCGGCGCCGTTGCCCCTGATCTCGCCGATCGACTTCAGCACTGGGTGGGCACGACCGACCTGTTCACTGAGTACCGGGTCGACGAGCAGCTGATGAAGGCATTGGATCGCAAGGTCTACCTGCCCTCCGGCGGTTCGCTCGTGATCGATCGCACCGAGGCGATGACCGTCGTCGACGTCAACACGGGCAAGTTCACCGGCTCGGGCGGCAACCTCGAGCAGACCGTCACGCGCAACAACATCGAGGCGGCCGAGGAGATCGTCCGCCAGCTGCGACTGCGCGATATCGGCGGCATCATCGTCGTCGACTTCATCGACATGGTGCTGGAGAGCAACCGCGATCTGGTGCTGCGCCGGCTGGTGGAGTGCCTGGGTCGTGATCGCACCAAGCATCAGGTTGCGGAGGTGACGTCGCTTGGGCTCGTGCAGATGACGCGCAAGCGCATCGGCTCCGGCCTGATCGAGTCGTTCTCGGAGACCTGCGAGCACTGCAGCGGTCGCGGTATCCGGGTCTCGCTGCACTCCGACCACGACCACCCTGACGCCTCGCCGAAGTACCGCCGGCCGGCCAATGCGGTCGACCCGGCGGACGTCGCGGCCCGTGCTCTGGCCACCCACGATGACGTGACTGAGGTCACAGAGTCCGATGCGATCGAGCTCGATGTGATCGAGGAAGTTGAAGCGGCGATCGAGGCGGGAGTGGTCTCCCATGAGGAGATCGAGGCCGACGAGGTCATTGAACTGACGACGGAAGACCCCCAAGACCCGGACGCCTGAGGGGGCGGTTTGACCCTCGAGGAGGGTCATCCGTATCCTTGGACCTTGTGCCTCGGGGCTGATGTCTCCGGGTGCGTCCCTTACGACAGGAGTTCGTGGTGTACGCCATTGTTCGCGCCGGCGGCCGGCAAGAGAAGGTCGCAGTCGGCGATGTTGTTGTGATGGACCGCCAGGTCGGTGAGCCGGGTGCGTCCTTGGCTCTGCCGGTGCTGCTGCTCGTCGACGGTGCTGCCGTCACGTCCGACCCGAGCGTGCTGGCCAAGGCCACCGTGACGGCCGAGATCGTGGATCACCACCGCGGCCCCAAGATCGACATCCTGAAGTACAAGAACAAGACCGGCTACCGCCGTCGCCAGGGGCACCGCCAGGAGCTCACCGCGGTCAAGGTCACCGACATCAAGCCGGGGAAGTGAACTAGATGGCACACAAGAAGGGCGCATCCAGCACCCGTAACGGTCGCGACTCGAACGCCCAGCGCCTCGGCGTCAAGCGCTTCGGCGGCCAAGAGGTCAACGCCGGCGAGATCATCGTGCGCCAGCGCGGCACGCACTTCCACCCGGGCGACAACGTCGGCCGTGGCGGCGACGACACCCTGTTCGCCCTGGCGGCCGGGAAGGTCGAGTTCGGCACCCATCGTGGTCGCCGAGTCGTCAACATCGTCGCTGGCGAGTAGCCGAGCAGGCTCGACAGACATCGAAGAGGCGGGCCTTCGGGCCCGCCTCTTTGCATTCGCACCACGGAAGGAACGAACCGGCCATGGCAACCTTCGTCGATCAGGTCACGCTGCATGCGCAGGCGGGCGACGGTGGCAACGGCTGCGCCTCGGTCATGCGCGAGAAGTTCAAGCCGCTGGGAGGCCCTGACGGGGGCAACGGGGGCAGTGGCGGCGATGTCGTCGCCGTCGTCGACCCGAGTGTCACCACGCTGTTGGAGTTCCACCGTGGGCCGCACCGCAAGGCCTTCAACGGAAAGCCGGGGGCCGGCGACCACCGACATGGCGCCAAGGCTGCCGATGTGGTCCTCAGGGTGCCCAGCGGCACGATCGTGCGCACACCCGGAGGCCAGGTGCTCGCCGACCTCGTTGGCGCTGGCGCGACCTACGTGATCGCCCGTGGCGGTCGCGGTGGCCTCGGCAATGCGGCTCTGGCATCGCCGCGCCGCAAGGCGCCGGGCTTCGCCCTGCTCGGCGAGCCCGCGGAGCAGCGCGATGTGCTCGTGGCCGACGTCGCCCTTGTTGGCTTCCCGAGCGCAGGCAAGTCGAGCGTCGTAGCGGCGATGTCTGCGGCACGACCGAAGATCGCGGACTACCCGTTCACGACGTTGGTCCCGAACCTCGGTGTCGTCACGGCCGGTGAGGTCGTCTATACGGTCGCTGACGTGCCCGGGCTGATCCCTGGCGCGAGTCAGGGCAAGGGTCTGGGACTGGAGTTCCTGCGCCACGTCGAGCGTTGCAGTGTGCTGGTGCACGTGCTCGATTGCGCCACCATCGATCCGGGCCGCGACCCGATCGACGATCTCGACACGATCGAGAACGAGCTTGCGCTCTACGGAGGTCTTGAGGACCGACCCCGCATGGTGGCCCTCAACAAGATCGACGTCCCCGATGCACGCGTCCTCGCTGAGATGGTCAAGCCCGTCCTCGAGGAGCGCGGATACCAGGTGTTCGAGATCTCGGCCGCGACGCACGAGGGCCTGCGGGCGCTCTCGTTCGCGATGGCGGAGAAGGTCCTGGCGGCGCGCGCGGCAGC
>JAPLBU010000097.1 GCA_026392575.1 Actinomycetota bacterium
AGCACCTCACTCACCATGTCCATGACCTCGCGCACGGACGAGCCCTCGCCACGACCGACGTTGATCGGTCCGACAACCCGGCCCTCCTCGAGGGCGGCCGCGGCAGCAACATGGGCATCGGCGAGGTCCGACACGTGGATGTAGTCACGGATACAGCTGCCGTCCGGTGTCGGGTAGTCGTCGCCGAAGATCCGCGGACGGTCACCCGCCTCCATGGCCTGGAAGACCATCGGGATCAGGTTGTTGACGCTGTTGTCACCGAGCTCGTCGGCTCCCGCACCTGCCACGTTGAAGTAGCGCATCGCCGCCCAGCGCAGGCCCCATGCCGCACCGCTCGCCGCCGATGCCCACTCCCCGACCACCTTCGTCTCGCCGTACGGCGACTCCGGGTGAAGCGCGGCGTCCTCAACGACGGGATTGACCTCCGGCGTGCCGTACACAGCAGCTGACGACGAGTAGACGAAGTTCGTGACGCCTTCGGCCTGCATGGCCTCGAGCACGGAGATCACCCCGTCGATGTTCTGGCGGTAGTACGTCAACGGCAGCTCCACCGATTCGCCCGCCGCCTTGATGGCCGCGAGGTGGATGACGCCCGTGCAGTTGTAGTCACGCAGCGCGATCGCGACCGCGTGCGGATCCTGGACCGACGCCTTCACTATCGGAGTCTTCGGCGCCACCCGGCGGCGAAGGCCATGCGAGAAGTCGTCGAGAACCACGACGTCACGCCCGCTTGCGACCAGCGCATGCGCAACGTGACTGCCGATGTATCCCGCGCCACCCGTCACGAGCCAGGTCGTCATACGAACGTCTCGCCCGTAAGGATCTCGTAGACCTCGACGTACTTCGCGCGCGTCTGCTCGACGACATAGTCCGGAAGCGGTGGCGGGGGCGTGTCGGAGGACTTGTCCCAGCCCGACTCCGGCGACGTCAGCCAGTCGCGGACGTACTGCTTGTCGAAGGACGGCTGCGGGCCGCCCGGCGCCCACGTCGCGGCAGACCAGTAGCGCGAGGAGTCGGGCGTGAGAACCTCGTCGGCGAGCACGATGCGTCCGACGTACTTCCCAGACCGCGCGAAACCGAACTCGAACTTGGTATCGGCGAGGATCAGGCCGCGCTCGCGAGCCGTCTCGAGAGCCAGCTCGTACACGGCCATCGACATGCGCTTGATCTCCTGCGCCTCCTCCTGCCCGATCTCGACGATGACCTCGTCAAAGGTCACGTTTTCGTCGTGCTCGCCGAGCGCCGCCTTGGTCGCGGGGGTGAAGAGGTGCTTGGGCGGCGACGCCCCGTCCTTGAGTCCCGGCGGGAGCCCGTTGCCGCAGATCGAGCCCTGGGCGAGGTAGTCGGTGTACCCGGAGCCCGCGAGGTAGCCGCGCACGACGCATTCGACCGGCAGCATGTCGAGGCGCTCGCAGACCATCGCGCGCCCTGCCACGGCCTTGGGAATCCGCCCGGATGCGACGTGGTTCGGGACGACGCCCTCGAGCCTCTTGAACCACCACTTCGACAGCGCCGTGAGGATGCGGCCCTTGTCGGGGATCGTCGTCGGGAGAACCCAGTCGTACGCGGAGATGCGATCGCTCGCAACGAAGAGCAGCCGGTCGTCGGGCGTGCGGTAGAGGTCGCGGACCTTGCCTGAATAGATGTGCTCGTACTCGGCGCCGAGGCCGTAGTCGGGTGCGGTGGGCGCGTTCGTCACAGGATGTCCCCCGGTCGGTAGGAAGCGGCGTCCGGGAACCGGTCGACGACGGCAGCAACCTTGTCGGCTACGGCGCGAACCTGGCTGCCGGCCGCGCCCGTGAAGGACATCGGCTCGGCGATCAACGCGGTCAACTCGGCCTCCGAGAGTCCCAGCCGGTTATCTCCCGCGAGCCGTGCGATCAGGTCGTTGTCGGTCTGGCCGCTCTCGCGCATCGCCAGCGCCACGGACACCGCATGATCCTTGATCGCCTCATGGGCGGTCTCGCGACCAACACCACTGCGCACGGCCGCCATCAGCACCTTCGTGGTCGACAGGAACGGCAGGTAGCGCTCGAGCTCCCTATCGATCACAGCAGGGAAGGCGCCGAAGTCGTCGAGCACCGTCAGGAACGTCTCGAACAGCCCGTCGATCGCGAAGAAGGCATCCGGCAGCGCGACGCGGCGCACCACCGAGCAGTACACGTCGCCCTCATTCCACTGCGAGCCGGACAGGTCGGCCACCATCGTCAGATAGCCGCGCAGCAGGACGGTGAAGCCGTTGACGCGCTCACACGATCGCGAGTTCATCTTGTGCGGCATGGCCGACGAGCCCACCTGGCCGGGACGGAAGCCCTCTGTGACGAGATCGTGGCCGGCCATCAGGCGGATCGTCGTCGCGAGGCTGGACGGTGCTGCCGCCACCTGCGTGAGCGCAGACACCACATCTAGATCCAGGGAACGCGGGTAGACCTGCCCCACGCTGTCGAGGACGTTGGTGAACCCGAGGTGAGCCGCCACAGCCTGCTCGAGCTGGTCGAGTCGCGCCTCGTCGCCACCCATCAGGTCGAGCATGTCCTGGGCCGTGCCGACGGGGCCCTTGATCCCGCGGAGCGGATAACGCTCGATGAGATCCTCGAGCCG
>JAPLBU010000092.1 GCA_026392575.1 Actinomycetota bacterium
CGGTGACAACGGGGCCTTTCCCCGCCGTAATCACCCGTTTGTCCCGGAGTCCGGGACAAACGGGTGATGCGAGTGCTCGAACTGGGGGTTACTGCCGATTTCTCCCGGGGCTACCGAACTCCTGGGGGTACCGAACTCCCGGGGCTACCGTGCCAAGGCGGCTAGGGCGAGGTGAGCCAGGTGCTCAATGGCGCCGGTCGACCGAAGTGGTAGCCCTGACCGTGGGTCCAGCCCATGTCACGCAGCCGATCAGCCTGGTGCGGGGTCTCGATTCCCTCAGCCACACCCTCGATCCCCAGCGCCTTCGCCAACCCGACCAGCCCCTCGGCAAGCGCGGTCCCAGAACCGGAGCGGTCACTCAACATCGACACGAAGGAACGGTCCAGCTTCATCCCCGACACGGGCAGGTCGCGCAAGACCGAGATCGACGAGTATCCCGTGCCGAAATCATCGAGGTAGATGCCCGATCCGCAGTCCCGCAGTTGCTGAAGCTCAGCGCGCAGGCTCCGACGACTCGACATGACGGCCGTCTCTGTGATCTCGAAGACCAGCCGGCTCGGGTCAACCCCCGTCTCCTCGAAGACACGCAGGATGCCCGGCAGCCAGGTCGGGTCGCCCAACTCGACCGCCGACACGTTGACACCCATGGTCACCAGGACGTCGGGATTCTCGACGATGTCGGCGCAGACCTGCCGCAGCACCTGTGCGCCGATCGAACGGATCTGGCGTGAGTCCTCAGCGACCTCGAGGAAGGCATCTGGCCCGCGAAGCCCCGTCACCGGATGCATCCAGCGCACGAGCGCCTCGAACCCCACCCGACTTCGATCTCCAAGTGCAACAACCGGCTGATAGTGGACGACGAACTCGCGATGGGCGATGGCGTCGCGCAGCTCCTCCTCGAGGACCAGGCGCCGAACGGCCGCGGTCGCGAACCCCTCATCGAACACCTGCACACGACCGCCGCCTCGACGCTTCGCCTCCGACAGCGCGACATCGGCATCGCGCAGCAGGCCCATGCCGATGGAGCCCGTGCGGGACATCACGGCACCCACGGACGTCGTGATCAGAACGCGCCTGCCCTGCACCAGGATCTCTGCACCGATCACATCGCTGAGCCGCTCGGCCGAGCGCACGAGTCCGTCGATATCACCCGCGCTCGGCACCACGACGATGAACAACTTGCCCGAGATCCGACCCGCGAAGGAGCTGTCGTGAATGGCCCCGGACAGCCGCCGAGCGATCGTCGCCAGCACTTCGTCGCCCGCGTCACGTCCGAGCGACTCGTTGACGACCTTCAGGTTGTCGAAATCGACGAGCAGGACCCCGAGCCGGTCGCGCCGACCCCCGCCCGACGTCAGCACCTCGTCGATGCGCCCGAGAACCGCCGAGCGGGTCATGAGTGCCGTCAGCGGGTCGAACGTCGCCAGGTCGGTCAGCTGATCCTGCGCTCGTGTCTGGTCGGTGATATCCACGATCTGGAGGACGAGTCGATGCACCGTGCCGTCGCCGGACCGAACCACCGCGACACTCAGGTCGCCGAAGAGGACGGAACCACTCGAATGCAGGAATCGAACCCGCGTCCGATGCGAGGACTCCGCGCCCGAGAGCAGCGCCACACACATGTCCGCCTGTTCGGCTGCGTCCTCAGGGTGCACCATGGACTTCCAGCCCATCCCGATCAGATCCGCCTCCGACCGGCCGACGAACCTGCCGAGGGCCTCGTTGCTCTCGACGATCACCCCGTCCGAATCCACCAGGGCGATGCCCTCGCCGGCGCTGTGCGTGGTGACGCGGAAGAGCTCCTCGACAAGGGCGAGGGAGTTGCGCGCCTGCCACTTGATGGTGATGTCATGCATGCCCACGACGAAGCCAGTCTGGCCGTCGGCCGCGTACGGGTGGGCAGTACCGGCGAACCAGCGCTCCGACCCGTCCTTCGCCCGCAGGAGCAGTTCTTGGTAGGCGTCCTCGCCCGCGGCGAGCTTGGCCCGGTTGATCTCGATCCACTCGCGGTTCTGGTTCGGCGACACCAGTGCCGCGGCCGGACCGCCGATCAGCTCCTCCGGAGTCCACCCGAGCAATGTCGTGACGGATGGGGAGATCCAGGAGAGATCGAGGCCGCGGGTCTGGTAGACGATGTCGGAGGCGTTCTCCACCATCAGGCGCAGACGATCCTCCAGGGACACATCCCCTAGATCGTGTGCAGCATCCGATCCCACTAATCGCCCCCAAGGGCATACGAGCCCCGCAATGAGGCGAGGGGCCTAGGCCGCGAACCCTACACAGTGATTCGCGCCCTAGGAAGAGTCACCACTCATCGGGCTTCCTCCTCGAATCCGACCCGCTACTGCTGGGGAATGGTCGGCAGTGCCTGGCCCGGCATCATGCCGCGGTCCTGACCGTCGCCCCGATGGCCGTCCAGGGGGCCGAACGCGTCGGGACCGGAATGGCCGCCGCGAAGATCAATGCTCATCGTGCGCCCGCGGTCGCCATCGGACCCGGTCACATGACCGACGGCGAAGCCGAGGACCCCGGACACGAGGATCAGCCCGACGGCGACGACGCCGCCGACCACCTCGAGGATCGTGCGCGTGTGGCGGCCACCGGAATGCTGGGCCGCCGGCTCGGTGTTCTCCGTCATCGTTGTCTCCTTCGGTACCGCGTCTCGGTCGGACCAACGATGCCGAACAAAGGTCAGGTGCTCATCCGTGCCGGGTACGAGGAGTGTCAGGACCCCGGAACCTCAGCACGCCCCCCACAGGCCCGAGTCCTGCGCCTGGGCCGCCCGCTGCGCTGCGGCGAACTCGCCCCTCCAGGCATACGGGGTCGCGCCGTACTGACGCTCATACGCGTAGCCACCCGACACGGCATCGAGGTTGAACAGGCGCAGGCCACCGTCCGGGAGGTCCTGCCACACATAGGCGAGGGTCCGGCCGTACTTGTCGGTCATCCCCTGCGAGTCGTCGAACTCGAGGGTGACCGGCTGACCCGTGAGGGTCGCCTTGGCGAAGTCCGAGGACTCCGGCCCGAAGCATTCGATCGGCGCGTCCGGCTTGACGGTCTCCGGCGTATTGATGCCGATCATGCGCACGGTGACGTCCTGACCCTCGACGCGGACATGGACGGTGTCGCCGTCAACCACCCGCTCGACCGTGCCCGTCACGGTCTGGCCCTTCGGCCGCAGACCCGAGTCCGCTGTGGGCGCGAGGATGGCACTCGGGGCACTTCCACCGCAGCCGGCGACCCCGGGGACCACGGCCAGCACGAAGATGCAGGCGGCGAGCGTCGGCTTGGATCGCATACTCCGACCGTACCCGCGAGCCTGACAATCGCCGACCGGTGCTGATCACCGCCGGGTGGGTGCAAGACTCTCCCCGTGGCCAAGAAGCAGGACTCATCCCCGAAGCGTCGCTCGACTGACGACGGCGTCGAGCGGGTGCCGAAGTCGCTCTACGAGAAGGAGCTCTACCGCCTGCAGGCCGAGCTGGTCAGGCTGCAGGAGTGGGTGCGGCTCGAGGGGGCGCGCGTCGTCGTCATTTTCGAGGGACGCGACGCTGCCGGCAAGGGCTCGGCTATCAAGCGGGTGACGCAGTACCTCAACCCGCGTGTTGCGAGCATCGTCGCGCTTCCCACTCCCAGTGACCGCGAGAAGACGCAG
>JAPLBU010000314.1 GCA_026392575.1 Actinomycetota bacterium
GCATGACGTAGTTGGTCACGTCGACTGCCAGCGAGACCGGACGCATCCCACAGGCGACGAGGCGACGTTGCATCCACAGCGGGCTCGGTGCGGCCGGGTCGAACCCCACGATGGTGCGCATGGTGAACAGGTCGCAGCCGGCGGCGTCCTCGGTGCCGCACTCCTGCGGAGCGCGGTCCGCCAGCGGGGCGGGCAGGTCGGCGAGGGCCAGGCCCGGGTCGTCGAAGGTCGCGCCATAGGCGATCGCCACCTCGCGGGCGATGCCGCGGAGCGACAGCGCATAGCCACGGTCCGGGGTGATGGCGATGTCGAGGACCTCGTCGCCGACGCCGATGATCGGCGCGGCGTCGTCGCCGGGATCCCCGACGCCGACGGGCAGCACCATGATGCCGTCGTGGTTGTCGCCGAGCGCGAGCTCTCGCTCGGAACAGATCATGCCGTCCGAGACCTTCCCGTAGGTCGAACGCGAGGCGATCTCGAAGCCACCCGGCAGGACCGTGCCGGGCAGTGCTACGACAACGAGGTCGCCCGCGACGAAGTTGCGTGCGCCGCAGATGATGCCGCGCACTCCCCCGCTGTCCGGACCGACATCGACCTGGCACCAGCGGATCGGCTTCTTGAACTCTGTCAGTTCCTCGACCTCGAGCACGCACCCGACGATGAGTTCGCCGACGACACCGGCGCCGACACTGTCGACGGTCTCGACCTCAAGGCCAGCGCGAATGAGCCGGGCCGCAACGTCGCGACCCGACTGGTCCGCCGGGATGGCGACGAGCTCACGCAGCCAGGACAGTGGGGCACGCATCAGGCCTCCACTCCGAATGCCAGGGAGAAACGGACGTCGCCCTCCACCATGTCGCGCATGTCGCTGACCCCGTTGCGGAACATCAGCGTGCGCTCGACACCCATGCCGAAAGCGAAGCCGCGGTAGACACTCGAGTCGATGCCAACTGCCTGCAGGACGCGAGGGTTGACCATGCCGCAGCCACCCCACTCGATCCAGCCCTCGCTGCCGCAGGTGCGACAGTGGTTATCGGGATCTCCAACCGAAGCACCCCGACAGATGAAGCACTCAAGGTCGACCTCTGCGCTCGGCTCGGTGAAAGGGAAGTAGGACGGGCGCATCCGCGTATGGATGCCGTC
This sequence comes from Actinomycetota bacterium, assembly GCA_026392575.1. Lineage (GTDB taxonomy): Bacteria > Actinomycetota > Actinomycetes > S36-B12 > S36-B12 > UBA10649. The sequence continues at coordinate 1,144 of JAPLBU010000314.1, forward strand.
GCCGAACATCGATGCGGCGAAGTGGTCGAGGGTTCCGCGCAGGTCACCCATGGTGATGCCCTTGTCGACGGCAAGACCCTCGACCTGATGGAACACCGGCGTATGCGTGGCGTCGAGTTCGTCCGTGCGGAAGACACGCCCCGGTGCCACAACGTAGATCGGCAGCTCGCGATCGAGCATCGCACGAATCTGGATCGGTGAGGTCTGCGTACGCAGCACAACCCCGCTGTCAGGCGAGGCTACGAAGAAGGTGTCCTGCATCGTGCGCGCGGGATGATCCGGCGGCACGTTGAGGGCATCGAAGTTGACCCACTCGGCCTCGACCTCAGGGCCTTCGGCAATGTCGTAGCCCATGGAGATGAATACATCGGCCACGCGCTCCATCAGCGTCGTCAGCGGATGACGCGCACCCAGCGGCTGGCGATCGGTCGGCAGCGTGACGTCGACGGTCTCCTCGACCAGCACCCGGGTGTCGCGCTCGACCTCGATCTCGGCTTCGCGCGCCTCCAGCGCCTGCTTGACGACACCGCGCGCCTCGCCAACCCGCTTGCCGGCATCGGCCTTGGCCGCAGGCGGCAGCGCACCGATCTCGCGGTTGGCCAAGGCGATGGGTGAGCGGTCGCCCGTGTGCGCGAGTCGGACATCCTTCAACTCGGACAGGCTGTTCGCGCCGGCAATGGCGGCAACCGCAGCGGCCACCATCTCGGCAACAGCATCCGCGTTGAGGCTTGAGACCTGCTTGGGGTCGAATGACGTATTCGGGCCGGACATCCGCTACTCGCCCAGGATCGTGCGGATGAGGATCTCGACGGAGGCCTCGAGATCGCCGGTGCCATGCAGGATGAGGCCCGGGTTCTCGGGTACCTCGTAGGCCTGGCCCATGCCAGTCATGTTCGGCAGGTTGCCCGCCGCAGCCTTGGCGTACAGGCCCTTGGGGTCACGCTCGGCACAGACCTCCACCGGGGTGTCGACATACACCTCGAGGAACTCCTCTGCATCGAACAGCGCGGCCGCCGACTCACGGTCGGCGCGGTAGGGCGACACCAGGGCGACGAACACCACGAGCCCGGAATCGCGCATGAGCTTGCCGACCTCTGCGACCCGACGCACGTTCTCGGCGCGGTCCTCGGCCGTGAAGCCGAGGTCCTTATTGAGGCCGGTGCGCACGTTGTCGCCGTCGAGCACGTAGGTGTGCACGCCCAGCGCATGGAGTCGGCGCACCGCTGCATCGGCGATCGTGGACTTGCCGGAGCCCGGAAGCCCAGTGAGCCAGACGACCTTGCCACCGTGACCCATCAGGCGCACGCGTGCGTCGTGGTCGACGTCGTAGGTATGCGGAACGACATTGAATGCCCGACGCATGACGTGACGCACCATGCCTGCGGCAACGGTGTCGGCCGTGACGCGGTCGACGAGCAGGAAGCCGCCGGTATCGCGCGAGACCGAATAGGGATCCATCGGCACGGGCTTGTCGGTCGCGATCTCAACGCGACCGATGTCATTCATGTCCAGCAGACGCGCCGCATGCTGATGTCCGGTGACCACATCAAGCCGGTAGCGGACATTGGTGACCGTGGCCGGCACGGAACGCGACCCCGAGATCAGCAGGTACGAGCGGCCATGCGCGAGCGGCTCCTCGCCGAGCCAGACCATGTCGACAGCGAATCGGTCGGCGGGCTGCAGGGGCTCACCCGCACCACCGGCGATGACGTCGCCGCGGGTGACGTCGACCTCGTGGTCGAGCGTCAGGGTGACGGCCTGCCCGGTCTCAGCACTCTCGAGGTCGGCGATGTGCCCCTCGGTGTGCAGGTCGTAGGTGACGATGCGATCGATGACCGCTGGCCGTCCCGAGTCGGCGACGACAACCGCATCGCCCTTCGCGACGCGGCCCGACACGACCGTGCCCGCATAGCCTCTGAAGTTGCCCTCCGCGCGCACGATGAACTGGACCGGCAGACGGAAGGGCTGCTCACCCTCGCGAACGACGGGCTCCCACACCTCCAACGCACCGAGCAGCGTCGGCCCGGTGTACCAGGGCATGCGGCTCGTGGACGTCGTGATGTTGTCACCGACGAATGCGCTGACCGGGATGGCCTGTACATCGGGCACATCGAGACGGGCCGCGGTGACACGAACCTCGCCGACGATCTGCTCGAAGGTCGCATGGTCGTAGCCAACGAGGTCCATCTTGTTGACCGCGACGAACACCGTCTTGACGCCCATAAGTGCGCATATGGTGAGGTGCCGATGCGTCTGGGGTCGCACCCCGCGCGCAGCGTCAACCATGAGGACCGCAACATCGCCGTTCGACGCAGCGACAGCCATATTGCGCGTGTACTGCTCGTGTCCGGGCGAGTCGGCGACCAGGACGCGACGGCCATTGGGCAGGTTCATGTGCCGGTAGGCGACGTCGATCGTGATGCCCTGCTCGCGCTCGGCTTCGAGGCCGTCGGTCAGCAGCGAGTAGTCGATCTCGCCGACGGGGATCGTCGAGCCGCCACGGCGTGTGCGCCTGGCGTACTCGAGTGTGTCGAGCGGTACGGAGTCGGTCTCGGCGAGCAGGCGGCCGATCAGCGTCGACTTCCCATCATCGACGGAACCGCACGTCACCAGATGGATGACGGGCGTCAGGCTGGTGGCCACTAGAAGTACCCTTCCTTCTTCTTGCCCTCCATGGACTCCGAACCGCCCTCGCCGTCGATCAGGCGGCCGGACCGCTCCGAGTACTTCGCTCCCGCCATCTCCGCCACAAGTTGCTCCATCGTGTCGGCGCTGGACTCGACCGCACCCGTCAACGGGTAGCAGCCGAGCGTGCGGAAGCGCACCATCCGCATCTCCGGCTGCTCGCCTTCGCGCAGCGGGAACCGATCGTCATCGACCATGATCAGCGTGCCGTCGCGCTCGACGACGGGACGCAGCTTGGCAAAGTACAGGTCGGGGATCGGGATGCCCTCGCGCTGGATGTACTTCCATACGTCGAGTTCGGTCCAGTTCGAAATGGGGAATGCCCGCATCGTCTGACCCGGCTTGAGCGTCGAGTTGACGGTGTGTCAAAACTCGGGACGGCTCGCGAAGGCTGAAGATGCGCTCCTTGGCGCGACTGCGCTCCTCGTCGCGACGTGCCCCGCCAATTGCGGCATCGAAACCGTAGCGGTCGATGCCCTCGCGCAGCGCGACGGTCTTCATCAGTCGCGTGTACTCGTGGGTGCCGTGGGTGAAGGGCGAGACGCCCTCGGCCATGGCCGCAGTGTTCTGCGCGATGCGCAGGTCGAGACCCAGTTCGCGTACCCGACGGTCCCGGAACTCGATCATCTCGCTGAACTTCCACGTGGTATCGATGTGCATCACGGGAAAGGGAATCGGTGCCGGCGCAAATGCCTTGATCGCGAGGTGCAGGAGGACCGACGAGTCCTTGCCGATGCTGTACAGCAGCACCGGGTTCTTGAAGGCGGCGGCAGACTCGCGGTAGATGTGGATCGCCTCGGCCTCGAGC
>JAPLBU010000200.1 GCA_026392575.1 Actinomycetota bacterium
AAGGTCCACCCCGAACACGAACCTGCTGGGGACCGGCAAGGCCTCGGCATCAAGCGAACCTCGCCGGAACCAATCCTGACCGTCGAGTGCGTACACGTCCGTGGCCCGCGACATCGCCACTGCTCCCGCATCCTGCAACAGCGCCCTGGCATCGGTAGCCCGATAGTCCTGCGCACCGTTGCGATAGAGCACAGCATCGCCATAGACGGTCGACTGAAGACCAAGGGCCAGCTCGCCCACCCAGCTGGGGTCGACGGGCGATGCTCCAAGATCGTCAAGGTTCCAGCTCCAGCCTTCCTGGAATGCCCACCTCAGGCAGTCACTACACCCGGAGAACTGGCCGGCGAATCCGTAGAGAACCGCGACATTCGCCGAAACCCATGCCGGGTCGAGCACTCGCAGCGCGTGATAGGCCATGAGGCATCCCTGGCTGTGACAGGCCACCACCGCCTTCGTGCCGTCCGCCGCCGACACCGCACGTTCCACGAGGGATGTGAAATCCGACACGAAGGCATTGCCCCCCGGCGCATAGCGATAGTCAAAGGGCAGGCAGAACAGGTTCGCGTCGATCGTCCACCCAGTAGCGGCGAGCTGGTCGGCCAGGGTTACGTACCGTGGGCATTCGGCAGCAAAGTCCTGACCCACAGACACGGGCGCCACGGTCACCCCCGGTTGGTTGCTCGCAACTCCATCCCTTCCTATCGACAGGGACATCCATGTGTGAACCTGCTCGGCCTGGTCCCGGGGCAGCCCACTGGCCACGGAGTACTCCAGCGCGCTCGTCGCGCCCTGGGGCAGCACGTCGACAGGATTCATGGCGGGCACCAGGAAGTCGAACACGGTGACACCTCCATCGGCGAGCACCTGGACATTGAGCGCACTCATCCCAAGTCCAGGGACGAAGACCACCGGCGCCATTGCGGCTCCCCCGGCAGTCCCCGCTGTACCTGCGCAGCCGGTCAGACCGACTGCCGCCATGGCGACCACCACGAGAAGGAGCGGCAGGCCCGAACCTCTGCTGTACACGGCGCTCAGGGATCTGCCACCCAGCCTGCGCCCACGCATGCCACGAGCCGCCGGCTCATCACAGGCCATCCCGAGGAACCCCATGCCCCTCCAACTCACTGCAGCCCGTCATGTGATCTTCGCGAATACTTGCACTCGACCTGTCTAATGCGCTGCAAGACATCACGATCAAGACTGCGACAGAAACTCCATCTCCGCGTCAGTCGCCCGATCTTCGTTCGCCGGCTTCGACGATGTCCAGCACCCGCTGGGGATCGGATCACTTCCCGGTCACGTCAATCGTCGGACTCTGATGGCGCGATCGCGACAGCCCGAGGAAGTCAGAAACCGCGGAGCGGGGCTCCACCCCCACGCCCGTGTCCAGAATGCGCGCCATCTCGGTGAAGATAGCCAGGTAGCGCGGACTCTGCTCGAGCCTCTCGAGGTGGTGCGCCCCGAGTCCGAAGACGGCCTCCTCGACATCACTCTGACGCTCGTCTCGCAGGAGGCGGCAGGTACGAGCCACGAGGGCGGTCAGCCTGATCTCGGCATAGGCCCATTCCGTCAGGTCCTGGACATCGACGGACTGCGTCGATAGATCGCCAACCAGGGCACCGAGCAGCCGGGCGACATCAAGAGCCTGGAACGGATCGCGACAGGTCCGGATGTACTCCGCTACCCGCGATACGGAAACCTGTTGCACATCAGCGCTGATCACGAGGTTGTCGAGCAAGGCAGTGGCCGCTCCACGTGCCGCCGCCTCGGCACCGGACAGCGCCGCCATCAGTCGTTCCGTGCGCCCATCGTCGCCGACCAATGCGGCAGTCTCAGCGCTCATGGAAACCCCCCGATCTCCACTTGCAGCCTACTCGTCAATCC
>JAPLBU010000223.1 GCA_026392575.1 Actinomycetota bacterium
CTCGACGACCGCACCATCTGAGCTGACGAGTCGTCCGTGGTCGCCGAGCTGCCCACCAGCCTCGGCATAGAAGGGACTGCGGTTCAGGACGACCTCGACGTGATCGCCGACGCGCGCGGCGGCAACGGTCTCGCCGTCCTTGACGATGCCGATGACCTGCGACTCGCTCACCGACTCCGCGTAGCCCGTGAAGGTGGTGGTGCCGCCGGCCTGCAGGATGTCGCGATAGGCGGTGGTGGCGGTGACACCGCTCTTGCGAGCCTTCGAGTCCGCCTTGGCGCGCTCACGCTGCTGCTTCATCAGACGACGGAAGCCGTCCTCGTCGACGCTCAGGCCCTGCTCGGCAGCCATCTCCAGAGTCAGGTCGAACGGGAATCCATACGTGTCATGGAGGGCGAAAGCCTCGTCGCCCGAGAGTTGCGTGTCCCCGCCGGTGCGCACGCCTGCGGCCGCGGTGTCGAAGATCGTCGTCCCGGTCTTCAGGGTCTGCAGGAACGCAGCCTCCTCCCCGATGGAGATCTGCCGGATGCGGTTTACCTCGTCGTTGAGCTCCGGGTACTGCGGGGCCATATTGAGGACGGTGGCGTCGACAAGCTCACTCATCGTGGGCTCCTGCGCACCCAGCAGCCGCATCATCCGGATCGTGCGGCGCATGATGCGACGCAGCACATATCCCCGACCCTCGTTGCCGGGGATGACTCCGTCGCCGATGAGGAATGCACACGTGCGCGCATGGTCAGCCACGATGCGCAGCGCGACGTCGTCGCGCTCATTGACGCCGTAGGTGGCGCCGCTGAGCTCCGCGGCGCGATCGAGGATCCCGCGCGTGGTGTCGATCTCGTAGATGTTGTCGACGCCCTGCAGCAGCGCCGCCATGCGCTCCAGGCCCATGCCGGTATCGATGTTCTTTGCGGGGAGCGGCTGCCGGATATCGAAGTCGACCTTGGACCGGACCGCAGAGAGCTCGTCCTGCATGAAGACCAGGTTCCAGACCTCGAGGTACCGGTCCTCATCAGCGACCGGCCCACCCTCGCGACCGTGGTCGGGACCACGGTCGAAGTAGATCTCCGAGCAGGGTCCGCCGGGTCCAGGAACACCCATCGACCAGTAGTTGTCGGCGGGTCCACGACGCTGGATGCGCTCGTAGGGTGGCCCACAGGCGATCCTCGGGGAACCCGTAGCCGCCATCGACGATCGGTCGCGTCAGCAGTTCCCAGGCGAAGGGGATCGCCTGCTCCTTGAAATAGTCGCCAAAGGAGAAGTTCCCCGCCATCTGGAAGAAGGACGCATGACGGGTTGTCTTGCCCACCTCCTCGATGTCGAGGGTCCGCACGACCTTCTGGACGCTCGTCGCCCGGGGATACGGGGGCGGTGCCTCGCCCAGGAAGTAGGGCTTGAACGGGACCATGCCCGCGTTGACGAACAGCAGCGTCGGGTCGTCGAGAAGCAGGGAGGCCGACGGCACGACCTGATGGCCACGATCGGCGAAGTACCGCAGAAAACGGCTACGGATCTCGGCGGACTCCACGGCTAATCTCCCAGCTTGGCTTGACGAAGGACCTGCGCGGCGGCGGATCCGGGGGCTGGTGGGCGGGCATCGGCACGCTCGCGCGGGTCGACCGCGGCAGCGGCGCCGGCAGCCATCAGTCGGGCCGTGCTGAGCGCACTGGCCGCTGAGAGGCCGGCCTGCTGCTCATCCCCGTGGCGCAGTTCCGAGAGTCGCGCCGCGATGTCACCCCACGCTGCCTCGGACCCGTGCCGGCTCGGTCGGTAGTAGACCCGGTCGATCAACTCATCAGGGAGGTACTGCTGTGCCGCCACACCACCCGCCACGTCATGCGGGTAGACGTAGCCGGAACCGTGACCCAGCGCACCGGCCCCGGGATAGTGCCCGTCACGCAGATGCGGGGGCACCCGCCCGATCCCGCCGGAGCGCACATCGGCAACCGCCTCACCGAGTCCGACCACGACCGCATTCGACTTCGGGGCCAGGGCAGCGTGGATGGTCGCGTGGGCAAGGATGATCGCCGCCTCGGGCATACCGATCATCGCGGTGGCCTGAGCGGCGGCAACCGCCGTCTGCAGGACGCTCGGCTCCGCCATCCCGATGTCCTCGCTGGCCAGGATCATCAGCCGCCGGGCGACGAAACGCGGATCCTCCCCTGCCTCGAGCATCCGAGCCAGATAGTGGAGCGCGGCATCGGGGTCACTCCCCCGGATGCTCTTGATGAAAGCGCTGATGACGTCGTAGTGCTGGTCGCCGTCCTTGTCGTA